>NZ_JBFULC010000020.1:0-102548 GCF_056400525.1 Stenotrophomonas sp. P5_A9 | reverse complement strand
CCACCGGCTGGTCGAACACGGGCAAGTCACGGATGCGCCGGAGCGTCTGGTCGTGGATGGCCACGACCCACTTGCCGCAGCCACTGCAGCGGCGTCGGCGGCGTGAATCAGGCAACAGCGAAAGCACCAGCCACGTGGCTCCGCCACGTGACTCGCGGCGCCATCCATCCAGGCGATACCCCGCCCAGCCTCCCAGCAACGGCATACAATCCAGCTTGGCCACGGCCGGCCTCGGTTTGTAGTCTCGACAACCACAATCTAGCTGGCCGGCCGTGCGCCTTCTCCCCTCAGATGGGAGAAGAACCAAAAATAAGAAGGTTATTCCAGCGTCGACTTCGCTACTCGCCTTGCTGTGCTACGCGATGGTGATCGTCCTGTCATCGATTTGGCCTGCTAGCGCCCAGACGGTCACCTATATACATACCGATGCTCTAGGTTCGGTCGTGGCTGAGTCTGACGCAAGCGGAAATGTGACCAGGAGATATGACTACGAGGCCTATGGGGCGGTCGTGGGCGACGAGGTTCCTAATGGGCCTGGTTACACCGGGCATGTGAGTGATCCGGCTACCGGCCTGAGCTACATGCAGCAGCGCTACATGGATCCGCAGTTGGGCGTCTTCCTGTCGGTAGATCCCGTGTCTGCATATCAGCAGCCTGTGGTGCAGTTCAACCGGTACCGATACGCAAACGGGAACCCATACAGGTTTACAGACCCGGACGGGCGAAACGCTGCAGCTTTGGTGCCATTGCTGATCATACCAATCGTGGTTGGCGCTACGTACTACGCGACGACGACACCGGAGCGACGTGCTGAACTTGGCAACAAGTTGGAGGGGGCTATAAAGGGCTTGGTGCAAAAGGCCGAGCCGGCTACTCCGGAACCTGCACTTCAGGACGGTGGGTCGATAGCGGGCGACACAAAGACGGGAAGCGAAGGAGGGACAAGTGGAAAAGCCGCGGGTGGCGAGCGGGGAACCATTTACGTTGATTCGAAAGGCAACGCCATCCCGACACCTCCGGGTGGCAAGATTGAAGGCTCACCAGATGGGCGGTTTGTACAAGCCAAGGGCCCTGACGGCAGTTCGACTGGGGTTCGGATCGATGGCGGCCACAAACCTTCTACTCATCCCGATCCAAGAGCACAGCAACCTCATGGTCATGTGCCGGGTGTCACCAACGCCGACGGCACCCCATGGCTCCCGTTGAAGAAGTAGGAGAAAATTGATGCTGAACGATCAAGATGTGGAACAGAGTATTTATTGCGCGACAATGCTTGTCAGGCGTTTCGTATGTTGCGAAATTTCTGCACGTTCATTCGTTGAGAGCTACGGGAACTTTTACTACTACGAGGCTCTGGATGGTCATGAGGCCTCAAGTGCATTGAATCCTGCGGAGTTGGCAAAGCTAAAGTTCGCGGTCGAGCTCCACCGACGGATACAAGAGCAGGTGGTAAATGCCTTGGTACTTGATTCACCGCTCTCTGCCGAAGCATTGAAGGCGGCAGGCAGGTTGCTTGAGCCTGATGCACGTGCTCACGCGCAGTCGATTTGCGCCGAAGTCGGCCTTGACGCTCTCCTTGCGTCGATGAGCGTGGAGCAGGACGCCGGCCGGATGGCCCCATGATGGATGGTGGCTCCTGATTTCTACGTCTGGTCGGCGCCGGGACGGAAAATCATGCGCTGACTGCAAGCCAGCGCATGAGACTATCCAGGGCTCAACCGCGCTCCCGCGCGATCGCCCGCCAGCCGATGTCGTTGCGGTGGAACTCGTTTTCCCAGCTGACCGCCGCCACGCCGGCGTACGCGTTGGCCTGCGCATCGCCTACGCTGTCACCCAGCGCCGCCACGCACAGCACCCGGCCGCCCGCGCTCAGCACCTGGCCCTGCGCGTCCAGCACCGTGCCAGCGTGGAACACCTTGGCGCTCGTCGGCACCGCGTCCAACCCGTGGATCACATCGCCGGTGATCGGGGTTTCCGGGTAGGGCGATGCGGCCATGACCACACCCAGCGACGGACGCCGATCCCACTGCGCTTCCACCGCGTGCAGGCGTGCATCGATGGCCGCGTCGAGCAGGTCCACCAGGTCCGACTGCAGGCGCAGCATCACCGGCTGGGTTTCCGGGTCGCCGAAGCGCACGTTGAATTCGATCACCTTCGGCGCGCCGTCGGCATCGATCATCAGGCCTGCATAGAGGAAGCCGGTGAACGGAATGCCGTCGGCGATCATGCCCTGCACGGTCGGGTTGACCACCTCGCGCATCACGCGGGCATGCACCTCATCGGTCACCACCGGGGCCGGCGAGTACGCGCCCATGCCGCCGGTGTTGGGACCGGTGTCGCCGTCGCCGACCCGCTTGTGGTCCTGCGAGGTGGCCATCGGCAGCGCGGTGGTGCCGTCCACCATCGAGATGAAGCTGGCTTCCTCGCCGTCGAGGAATTCCTCGATCACCACGCGTGCGCCGGCATCGCCGAACGCGTTGCCCGAGAGCATGTCACGCACGGCGTCCTCGGCCTCGGCCAGGGTCATCGCCACGATCACGCCCTTGCCGGCGGCCAAGCCGTCGGCCTTGACCACGATCGGCGCGCCCTTCTCGCGGATATAGGCCAGCGCCGGCTCCACCTCGGTGTGCACCGCGTAGAACGCGGTGGGGATGTTGTGGCGGGCCAGGAAGTCCTTGGCGTAGGCCTTGCTGCCCTCCAGCTGCGCAGCGGCGGCGGTCGGTCCGAAGATACGGTGGCCGGCGGCGCGGAAGCGGTCGACCACCCCCGCCACCAGCGGCACTTCCGGGCCGACCACGGTCAGGCCGATGCCTTCGGCGGCAACCAGCGTCAGCAGGCCGTCCAGGTCGGTGACCTTGACCGGCACGTTGCGGCACTTGGCCTCGGTCGCGGTGCCGGCGTTGCCAGGGGCCACCAGGACCTCGCTCACCTTCGCGGACTGGGCCAGCTTCCAGGCCAGGGCGTGTTCACGGCCGCCGGCGCCGATGACCAGGATCTTCAATGCACTTCTCGCGTAAGGGGGCGGGACCGCGATTTTACGCGGTGCGGGCCGGTGCTGCATGGCACCGGGGCAGGGCGTGGTTACCCCTCGCAGTCCTCTCGCTGCAGGTCGGCGGGCACCGCATAGCGACGCGTGCCCGGTTCGTACTCCAGCCGGTGGTCCTGCCGTCCATCGCCGCTGCAGCCCTGGCCGCGGACGCGTACCGTCAGCGGCCAATACCCGGCCACGGCAGCGCCGCTGCCCACGGCAATGGCGAAATCCAGGTCGAGGGTCGGGGCATCGCAGGGCGTTGTCGCATTCCCGCAGCCCGTGGCGGCGCGGTTGTCGATGTGTTCGTACAGCACTGCGACCTCGCGCAGGCGATCGTCGTGCACGGCGATGTAACTGCGCGATACCGTTGCGGTGCCGCGATGGAGCCCGGCATGGGTAATGCGGAAAGCGTGGCGCTGCGGACCGAGCTGATCGATCTGGACCGTACCGGGCGCGCCCCTGCGGCCGTACTGGCCCTGCAGCCGTTGCGCGATCACCCACAGCGGTCGGTCGACGCCGAGAGTCTCGGAGAACGCACGCTCGTTCTCGTCCTTGCCGAACAGCGGCGTCTGCCCATCGCGCAGCACGTACAGATCCACCCGGCCAGGTTCGACGCTGGCCGCGTCATCCAGGGTCTGGCACACCGCCAGCAGGTGCTGCACATGGCCATCTGTGTCGATCGTGGCACGTGCACAGACCTGGCGCGTGACCGGGCGCTGCGCCTGCACGTCGGTGTCGTCCCAGCGATCCTGCCAGGGCGCGTCCAGCCGGGCACTGGCGCCGTAGCGATCGTGCAGGAATTCCAGCAGGCGCTGCGCATCGGTACCGCTGGGGTAAAGCGTGTCCTCCACCGCCACCGTGCTGTCCAACACCCGGCGGGGCGTGTCGTTGACGGCGGGTGGGTCGCCGCAGCCGGCCAGCAGCGCAGGCAGCGCGAGCGCCAGAAGCCACCGGCATGCGCGACGCCCGCGCGTCACTGACAGCTTTCGCGCTGCAACGCTTCGGGGAACGTGTAGGTCCAGGTTTTGGCATCCAGGCTGAAGCGATGCTCGGCGCGCACTTGTTTGCCGCCACAGCCGCTGCCGGTCTCTTCGATCACCAGCGGCCAGGTGCGGGCGCTGCGGTCGCTGTCATCGAAACGGTAGGCGAACGCAATGTTGAACATCCGGGTGCGGCATTCTTCGGCAAAGTCGGCATCGTCGCAGTCGTAGGCGGCGCTGTTGTCGATATGGCTGCGCAGGGAGCCGGCGTCGACCAGGCCCTTCGGACCGGGCAGGATCAGCGTCTGCGTTTCCAGGGAGTAACCCTGGCCGTACCAGCCACTCTCGTTGCGGAAGCCGTAGAAGTCGCTGCCGGCGCGGATCACCTGCACCGTGCCGGGACGGCCGCTGCTGCCGTAGGTGCCGCCGGTGAGTTCGGCGGCTACCTCGAAGCTGTCGCCGCTTGGGCGCAGCACGTAGAAATCGATCGTGCCGGGGTCGGCATGGCCGGCGTCCGCCAGCTCGCCGCATACCGCCAGCAGCTGCTGCCAGCTGTCACCACTCACCACCGGCTGCTCGGCACAGACCTGCAGATCGGTTGGACGGCTCTCGTCGTCCTGGGTCCACTGGCCGCGCCACTGTTCGGAGAGCCGGGCGGCCTTGCCGTAGCGCGCGGTCAGGAATGCCTGCAGCCGCGCGGTGCGGCTGACATGGGCGACCGGCGCGGCAGGCGCAGCCGCAGGAGCGGCCGTTGCCGCCGGTTGCGCCGGGGCGGGGTCGGCGGCCGGCTTGCAACCGGCCAGGACCGCGCTGGCGCCGATGGCCAGCGCGAGCAGGGACTTCAGGGGTGATGCGGACATCCGTGTCGCTCCTTGGATCAATGCCGGAAGTGGCGTACGCCGGTGAACACCATCGCCAGGCCGTGCTCGTCGGCCGCCGCGATCACCTCGTTGTCGCGCATCGAGCCACCCGGCTGGATCACCGCCTTGATGCCGGCGGCGGCCGCGGCATCGATGCCGTCGCGGAACGGGAAGAACGCATCGGAGGCCATCACCGAGCCCTCCACCACCAGGTTCGCATCGGCCGCCTTGATGCCGGCGATGCGCGCCGAGTACACCCGGCTCATCTGGCCGGCACCGACACCGATGGTGCGGTTGTCGCGGGCGTAGACGATCGCATTGGATTTGACGAACTTGGCGACCTTCCAGGCGAACAGCAGGTCGGCGAACTGCTTGTCGGTCGGTGCGATCTTGCTCACGACCTTCAGTTCGTCACGGCTCATGCCACGGTTGTCGGAGGACTGCACCAGCAGGCCCGAACCAATGCGCTTGGTGTCGTACTGGTTGCGACCGTCGCCATGCGGGATGCGCAGCACTCGCACGTTGGCTTTCTTCTGTGCATATTCCAGCGCGGCCGGCTCGAAGTCCGGGGCGATCAGCACTTCCACGAACTGGCGGTCCAGGATCACCTGGGCGGTGGCGGCATCCAGCGGTGTGTTGAAGGCGATGATGCCGCCGAATGCGCTGGTCGGGTCGGTTGCATAGGCCAGCTCGTAAGCATCGCCGTTGCCGGCGCCCACGGCCACGCCGCACGGATTGGCGTGCTTGACGATGACGCAGGCCGGCACGTCGAACTGGCGCACGCACTCCCATGCGGCATCGGCGTCGGCCAGGTTGTTGTAGCTCAGTTCCTTGCCCTGCAGCTGCTGGAAGGTCGCCAGCGTGCCGGCCACCGGGGACAGGTCGCGGTAGAACGCGCCGCTCTGGTGCGGGTTCTCGCCGTAGCGCAGGTCCATCACCTTGGCGAAGCTTGCATTCATCTGTGCGGGGAATTCAGTACGGACCGGCACGGCGGTGTCGGTGGTGGCCACCGCCGAGAGGTAGTTGCTGATCGCCGCGTCGTACTGGGCCACGCGGTTGAACGCGGCCACCGAGAAGGCGAAGCGCTTGGCCGCCGACAGCTGGCCATCGTTGGCGGCCAGCTCGGCCAGCAGTTCGGCGTACTGCGATGGATCGGTCGCCACGGCGACGCGGGCGAAGTTCTTGGCCGCCGAACGCAGCATCGCCGGGCCACCGATGTCGATGTTCTCCACGGCGTCTTCCAGCGTGCAGTCGGCCTTGGCCGTCACCGACTCGAACGGATACAGGTTGAGCACCAGCAGGTCGATCGCGCCGATGCCGTGTTCGGCCATCACCGCCTCGTCCAGCCCGGCGCGGCCGAGCAGGCCACCGTGCACCAGCGGATGCAGGGTCTTGACCCGGCCGTCCATCATTTCCGGGAAGCCGGTGACATCGGCCACGTCCTTGACCGCCAGGCCGGCCTCGCGGATCGCCTTGGCGGTGCCGCCGGTGGACAGCAGCTCCACGTTGCGGGCGGCCAGGGCACGGGCGAGGTCGATCAGACCGGTTTTGTCGGAAACAGACAGGAGGGCCCGGCGAACGGGCAACAGATCAGCAGTCATGGGGACAGGGCAATCGGCAGCGGAGCGGGGCCGATATTGTAGGCCGTGGGGGCCGGCGAGGGGGCCGCCCGGCGGATATCGACGCCGCCGGCCGCGTCCGGCACAGCCGCCGGGCCGGCCACGGGCCAGGCGCTGTGTGGCCCGGCGTGGCCTGACGGCGGGAAGCACCAGCGCTGGCCGGAAGCGCGGGGCGATAGGGTAGGCTGCGCGTTCTGCCAGGGATTTGCAGGTCCAGATCGTGTCGACAGCAACAGGGAAGGTGACGCTGCTTGCCGGCGTCGTGGCGTGGGCCAGCCTGATGGGCGCCGCGCAGGCGCAGGACGCAGCCAGCGTGGCCGAGGCGCCGGTGCGGGTGGTGGACGTGGCGATGGCAGCGGCGTCGGCGCGCGACGCCTCGGGCGCCGACGCGCCGGCCGATGCCGACGGGACCAGCAGCGAGGATCTGGAGCAGCAGGCCAACGCGGCCTACGAGGCGCAGGACTGGTCCGGCGCCAGGCGGCTGATCGACCAGGCCATCGCCCTGGATCCGCAGCAGGCCCGCCTGTACCGGCTGAAGGCCTACATCGCCGCGGCGACCGACGACAACGCCGGGGTACTGGCCGCCGCCGCACAGGCGCTGCGGGCCGACCCGAGCGACGCCGAAAGCCTGCAGCTGCAAGGCACCGCCAAGGCCAAGGCCGGTGACACCGTGGGCGCGCTGGCCGACTACGCGGCGGCGCTCCAGGCCGGTGGTCACGCCAGCAGCCTGTTCCGCAATTACCTGTTCCTGCTCAACCAGCAGCACGACAACGCGCGCATGTTGGAGGTGTTCGCCGCCTACGAGCGGGCCTATCGCGATGACCCGGAGGGCACCGGGCAGGCGGCCGACATCCTCTTCCACGCCGCGCAGGCGTATCACCACCTGGGCCAGCCACGGCGTGCGCTGGAACTGCTGGACCAGGCTATCGCGCAATCGCCGCAGGTGGCCGGCTACTACGGCAACCGCGCACTGGCCCAGCACGCGCTGGGCCGGTCCAGCCAGTCGCTGGCCGATGATGGCCAGGCCATGCGGCTGGCGCCGACCGAACCGCTGTATCCCTACAATCGTGGTGTGACCCGATTGGACATGGGCGACGCGGCCGGCGCGCTGCAGGACTTCAAGGCGGCCCTGGCGCTGGGCAAGGAGGATGCCGATACCTGGCTCAACATCGGCGTAGTCCAGGAGCGGCTCGGCCACACCCGCGAGGCGCTGGCCGCCTACGACCGTGCGCTGGCAAAGGACCCGGGCAACCCGCGGGTGCTGACCAACCGGCTGTCGCTGCTGGGCCAGGGCGGCAAGGGCGACCGTGCGGCCGTGGCCGCGCAGGCCGGTGCGCTGCCGGCAGAAAACCAGGCGCAGCTGCTGTTCAACCAGGGCCAGGCGCAGACCCGGGCGGGGCAGTGGCAGGCCGCGGCGGACCTGTTCGCGCAGGCGGTACGGCTGGATCCCGGCCTGGATACCGGCTGGCTCAACCTGGGCGTGGCGCAGGCCCGGCTGGGGCAGCACCAACGCGCGCTGGACACGTTCAACGACTACATCCAGCGCGCCCCGCTCAAGACCATCGGCCTGCTCAACCGCGCCAATGTGCTGCATGAACTCGGCGATGATGGCGCGGCCGAGAAGGACCTGCTGCGAGCCGCGCAGCTGGAGCCGGGCAACCTGGACATCCAGCAGCGCCTGGCTTACCACTACAGCCGCACCGGGCAGACCGACAAGGCGCGGCGCTACTACGCCCACCTGGTGACGCTGCCCGGCAACCTGTCGCCCGATGCCTTCATCAACTACGCGGCCATGCTGCTGCAGCTGGGCGATACCCGCGAGGCGGCGGTGGTGGCGGGCAACGGCGTGGCACGCTTCCCCGACAACTATGGCCTGCGCCTCAACCAGGGCAGTGCACTGGGTGACAGCGGCCAGCATGCCCTGGCGGTGGAGGCCTACCGCGCGGCGATGCGGCTGCAGCCCAAGCGCCTGGACGCGCACTTCAACCTGGGCAACCTGTACCTGCAGCAGCTCAAGCAGCCGCGCAAGGCCGTGCAGGAATACCGCACCGCGCTGACACTGCCGTCGGCGCCTGACCTGGACGCTGCCGCGCAGCGCGAACAGCGCATGAGCATCCATCTCAACCTGGCCAGCGCGCTCAGCGACAGTGGCGATGCCGCCGGCGCCCGCGCCGCACTGCAGGCCGCCATCGACGAAGCGCCCGAGGACTACCGCCCGTGGTTCAACCGTGCCGCGATGGCCTTGTCGGCCGGCGACCCCGCGGCGGCCACGCCCGACTTCGAAGCGGCGTGGGTGCGCCTGGACGCACTGCAACGCGCGCAGCCGCCGCAGGCGCAGCCTGACCTGGACCTGCTGGAGCACGCCGGCTACGTACTGTTCCACCTGGGCCGCACCGGCGAGGCTGCCCTGCGCATGCAACAGTTGCTGCAGGCGCAGCCGGACAACATCGACGCGCAGCGCAACTACGGCTTCATGCTGCTGGACCTGGGCCGCCCGCAGGACGCAAAGCGCCTGTTCGAGCAGGCCTTCACCCGCGAGCCGGACGACGTGGACGGTTGGCTGGGGCTGCTGGCGTGCGCGATGCTCGACAGCGACCCTGCCCACCTGGCCCGCCTGAAGCAGCAGTTCGGCCAGCGCTTCGACGGCCGCTACCGGCTCGCCGATGATCTGCCCACCCAATTGATGCGCAACGAAGGCTATTGGTATTCACCGCGCTTCGTGCAGCTGTGGCGGCAACTTATGGCAGCAGGATGAGCGCACCCGGCAACGAGGCAATTCCCTGCCGTGGCAGGCACCCATACAGTGGAACAGGTCAGGAGAAGGTTGCGGTATGTCGATCTATGCATTGAAGGGGCGTTTCCAGGATCTGCTGCGCCCTGGCGTACGGGGTCTGTACCGGGCGGGCATTACCGCCAACGTGGTGACCGTCGCTGCCGCCGTGGTGTCGCTGGCCGTGGCGGTCGCGGTCTACGCGTGGGCACCGGCGCAGCCGCTGTGGTACCTGGCGTTGCCGGTATGGATGCTGCTGCGCATGGCACTCAATGCCGTGGACGGCATGCTGGCGCGCGAGTTCGGCCAGCAGTCGCGGCTGGGGGCTTACCTCAATGAACTGTGCGATGTCCTGGCCGATGCGGCCCTGTACCTGAGCCTGCTCAGCCTGCCCGGGGTCGATCCGACCGCGATCTGGGTGCTGACGTGGCTTGCGGCGGTTTGCGAGTACGCTGGCGTCCTGGGGCTGATGGTGGGGGCCAGTCGGCGCTACGACGGACCCATGGGGAAAAGTGACCGCGCCTTCGTGATCGGCCTGGTCGGCGTGCTGCTTGCAGTGGGCTGGATCGGCGGAGCGGTGGTGAGCGGCGTGGCGTGGGTGGCAGCGGCGCTGTGCCTGCTGACCGCGTGGCGGCGGATGCGCAACGGATTGGCGGAGCAGGCCTGATCGGCACTGCGGGCAGACACACAACGGAGTAAGGCATGCGCGTACAGGAACACCTGCAATTCCACAGCTTCGATGGCCAACCGCTGTTTTACCGGCATTGGCCGGCTGCCTCGTCCGCCGCGCCGCGCCGTGCGCTGGTGCTGCTGCACCGCGGCCATGAGCACTCCGGCCGTGTCGCCCACCTGGTGGACGAACTGGACCTGCCCGACACCGAGGTATTCGCCTGGGATGCGCGCGGCAATGGCCAGTCGCCCGGTGAGCGTGGCGATGCGCCGGGCTTCGAGGCGCTGGTGCGTGACCTGGACAGCTTCATCGCGCACATCGGCCAGCAGCATGGCATCGGTGTGGAAGACATCGCGATCATCGCCCAGAGCGTCGGCGCGGTGGTCGCTGCGACCTGGGTGCACGATTACGCACCGCCGCTACGTGCGCTGGTGCTCGCATCGCCGGCGTTCAAGGTCAAGCTGTACGTGCCGCTGGCGGTGCCCGGGCTGAAGCTGATGCAGAAGCTGCGTGGCAACTTCTTCGTCAACAGCTACGTCAAGCCGCAGTGGCTCACCCATGATCCCGGGCGCGTGGAAAGCTACCGCACCGATCCGTTGATCACCCGACCGATCTCGGTCCGGGTGCTGCTTGGCCTGTACGAGGCCGCCGACCGCGTGGTCGGCGATGCGCAGGCGATCACCGTGCCAACCCAGCTGCTGGTGTCCGGCGCGGATTTCGTGGTGCATCGTGCGCCGCAGGACCGCTTCTACGAGCGCCTGTCCTCGCCGATCAAGGAACGCCACCTGCTGCCGGGTTTCTTCCACGACACCCTGGGCGAACGTGACCGCGCGCCAGCCATCGCCTCCATCCGCCGTTTCATCAGCGAGCGCTTCGCCCAGCCGCTGGTACGACCCAGCCTGCGCGACGCGCATCGCCACGGGCCGACTTTCGACGAGGCCGAAATCCTGTCCTGGCCGCCGCAGCGCAACAGCGCCAAGGACGCCTACTGGCGCTTCACCCGCGCCGGGCTGCGCTTCGGCGGCAGGCTGTCCGAAGGCATCGCGCTGGGGCTGGAGAGCGGCTTCGACTCGGGCAGCACGCTGGACTACATCTATCGCGACCAGGCGCGCGGCAGCGGACCGCTGGGCCGCATGATCGACCGCAACTACCTGGACGCGATCGGCTGGCGCGGCATCCGCATCCGCCGTACCCACGTGCGCGAGCTGCTGCAGCTGGCCGCCCTGCACCTGCATGGCGAAGGTCGCCCGGTGCGGGTGCTGGACGTGGCCGCCGGCCACGGTCGTTACGTGCTCGACGCGCTGGCACAGGGTGAACACCGTGCGGAGGCGATCACCCTGCGCGATTTCAGCGAGCGCAACGTCATCGACGGTCGCAAGCTGATCAGCGCGTTCGGCGCCGACGACATCGCCACTTTCGAGCAGGGCGATGCATTCGACGCGGCCTCGCTGGCCGCGCTGCCGGTGGCGCCGACGCTGTCCACGGTATCGGGCCTGTATGAACTGTTTGCCGATAATGACGCGGTGCTGCGCTCGCTGCAGGGCATCGCCGCGGCGATGCGCGAAGGCGGCTACCTGGTCTACACCGGCCAGCCCTGGCACCCGCAGCTGGAGTTCATCGCCCGCGCGCTGACCAGCCACCGCGAAGGCGTGGCCTGGGTGATGCGGCGCCGCACCCAGCAGGAAATGGACGAACTGGTGCGCCTGGCCGGCTTTGAGAAAGTCACCCAGCGCATCGACCGCTTCGGCATCTTCACCGTCTCGTTGGCACGGCGGGTGCTGCCATGACCGAGGGCGCGCGGCCATGGCGACGCGCGCTGGTCTGGCTGGCGCTGCTGGGGCCATTCTTCTTCCTCAGCTACGGCCTGGCCAATGCGATGGCCGGGCGCCTGCCGTACGTGCCCTCGATCGTGTTCGACTGGGAAGCGAAGATCCCGTTCCAGGCCTGGACCATCGTCCCGTACTGGTCCATCGACCTGTTCTACGTGGCGTCGTTCTTCATCTGCACCCAACGCGCCGAACTGGACATGCACGCGCGGCGGTTGTTCACCGCGCAGTTGTTGTCGGTGGGCTGCTTCCTGCTGTGGCCGCTGCGCTTCAGCCTGGAGCGCCCGGAGACCGGCGGCGTGTTCGGCTGGCTGTTCGACGTGCTGCTGGGCTTCGACAAACCCTTCAACCAGGCACCGTCGCTGCACATCGTGCTGCTGGTGGTGCTGTGGGTGCGCTTTGAGCAGCACCTGCGTGGATGGTGGCGCAGCGCACTGCATGTGTGGTTCGCGCTGATCGGTATTTCCGTGCTGACCACCTGGCAGCACCACTTCGTCGATGTGCCTACCGGCGTGGCCGTGGGCTGGCTGTGCGTATGGCTGTGGCCGGTGCACGGACGCTCGCCGCTTGCCCACTGGCAGTGGACGGCCGATGCTGCGCGCTGGCGGCTGGCCGCGCTGTACGCACTGGGCAGCGCGCTGTGCGCGTCCCTGGCGCTGACCTTCAGTGGCTGGGTGCTGTGGCTGGGCTGGCCGGCGCTGTCGCTGGCGCTGGTTGCACTGGGCTATGCGGCGTTGGGCACGGCGGTATTCCAGAAGCAGGAAGACGGGCGCCTGAGCATGGCCGCGCGCTGGTTGCTGGCGCCGTACCTGTTGGCGGCGTGGTTGAACGCGCGCTGGTGGACGCGACGTGCGCCGCAGCCGCAGCTGGTGATCGATGGGGTGTGGCTGGGGCGCATGCCCGATGCCGGTGCGGTGCTGACGATGCCGACCGTGGTCGATGTCTGCGCCGAGCTGCCGTTCCGCGGCAGCGTGCGCCATTACCGCAGCGTGCCGATGCTGGACCTGGCCACGCCCTCACCGGACGCCCTGCGCCGCGCCGCCGATGCGATCTCGCACGGGCATCGGCGTGGACAGGTGCTGGTGTGCTGCGCGTTGGGCTATTCACGCAGTGCCGCAGCGGTGGCGACCTGGCTGTGCCGCAGCGGCCATGCCGACAGCGCCGATGCGGCGATCCGGCTGCTCCGCTTGGATTGTCCGTGGATCGTGCTGCATGAACGGCATCGCGCTGCGATCGCACTGGCGGTGCAGCCGCAGCACGCCCACGATGCGCCGGGGGTGCAGGCATGAGCACGGCGATGCAGGTGCAGGCGATGGCCGCGCTGCTGCGCCAGGCGCGCATTCCGGCGGTGATTTCCACGCTGCTTGCGGCGACCGCACTGGCACTGTTGCTGCTGGCGCCGCGCAGTATGCCGGTGGTGGCAATCGCGCTGTTGTCGCTGCTGGCCGGTGCAGGCCAGGCGTACTTCGCTGCACGGATCGGCTTCGACCGTGCACTGCTGGACGGCCTGCTGGCCGCGCATCCGGATGCCGCACCGGGACCGATCGACGATGCGCTGCAGGCCTTGGGCCTGCGCGATGCGGTGCCACCCACGCGTGGTTGGCCTGCGCGCTGGCAGGGCATGCGCGGTCTGCTGCGCGGGCAGGGCGCGTGCGTACTGCTGCAGGCGCTGACGCTGCTGGCCGCGCTGTGGTTGCGGATATCCGGATGACTCACGCAAGGGATGCAATCACGATGAGGGCAGGACATGCTGGCTGATCTGGTGGCACGCAGCTGCAGTGGCGCGATCCGCGCACTGACCGGCGCGCGCGCATTGTGGCAGGGCTGTGCACCGTCCAGCGACCATCGCGTGTACTACGGCAACCACGCCAGCCACGGCGATTTCGTGCTGATCTGGTCGGCGTTGCCGATCACCCTGCGGCGCCAGGTCCGCCCGGTGGCAGCGGCCGATTACTGGCAGCGCGACGGCCTGCGCCGCTACCTGATCCACGCGGTGTTCAATGGCGTGCTGATCGAGCGCGATGCGGCCAAGCGCGACCACGATCCCATCGCCTGCCTGTGCCAGGCGGTGGACGAAGGCAACTCGCTGATCCTGTTCCCCGAGGGCACGCGCAATACCGAAGAGGGGGTGTTGCCGTTCAAGAGCGGCATCTACCACCTGGCCCGGCAGCGCCCGGAGCTGGAGTTCGTGCCGGTGTGGATCGACAACCTCAAGCGGGTCATGCCCAAGGGCCGCTGGTTGCCGTTGCCGCTGCTGTGCACCACCACCTTCGGCGAGCCGCTGCGGCTGAAGGCCGATGAGGACAAGGACCGCTTCCTGGAGCGTGCCCGGGTGTCGCTGCTGGCGCTGGATCCGCAGCCGCGCAGGCAGCGCGCATGATGGCCGGGCAGGGGATGCTGCTGTTTTCCAGCCTGGCCAGCGATATCGCGCAGCTGTCCACGCACGCGCAGACCCGGCTGTTGTTTGCCGGTATCGCGGCGGTACTGGTGGTGGCCACGGTCATCGCCGAGACCCTGCGCTGGCGCGCGCGCCATGCGCCCAGCACGGTGCTGGCCAACCTGGTCTCGCGCATCCGCGCGTGGTGGGTGATGGCCGCGGTGGTCGCGCTGGCGTTCTTCTTCGGACGCACCGGGGTGGTGGTGCTGTTTGCGGTGGTGTCGCTGTTCGCGCTGCGCGAGTTCATCACGCTCACGCCCACCCGTGCCGGCGACTACTACGCGCTGCTGGCCGCCTTCTACGTGGTGCTGCCGTGGCAGTACTGGCTGGTGTGGACTGACTGGTACGGCATGTACACGCTGCTGATCCCGGTCTATGCGTTCCTGTTCCTGCCGATCCTGGCCACCATCGGCGGAGACACCACCGATTACCTGGAGCGCACGTCCAAGGTGCAGTGGGGGCTGATGATCTGCGTGTTCTGCATCTCCCACGTGCCGGCGCTGCTGAACCTGAAGCTGGCCGGGGTGGAGCCGGCGCGCAACCTGCTGCTGTTCGCGTTCCTGGTGATCGTGGTGCAATCCTCGGACGTGCTGCAGTACATCTGGGGCAAGCTGATCGGCAAGCGCCTGATCGCACCGAAGCTGTCGCCGTCCAAGACCGTGGAAGGTTTCATCGGTGGGGTGCTGTCGGCCAGCGCGCTGGGCGCGGCGCTGTGGTGGCTGACCCCTTTCACGCCGTGGCAGGCGTTCGGGATGTCGCTGGCGGTCAACCTGATGGGGTTCTGGGGCGGCCTGGTGATGTCGGCGATCAAGCGCGATCGCGGCATCAAGGACTGGGGCCACATGATCGAGGGCCACGGCGGCATGCTTGATCGACTGGATTCGGTGTGCTTCGCCGCGCCGGTGTTCTTCCACCTTGTGCGGTACTTCTGGAGCGCGTGAGGCGTATCGGGCAAACCGTCGATGCGCGTCACCAGCGGGCGATGCCGTATTCCCTTTGCATCGTTTCTCTGCCTGGAAACCTTGATGTCCCCGCATGACGCCATACGCATGTTGATTCGCACCTACGGGTACGTCGGCTTCCTGTCGATCTACCTGGGATGTGAGCGTGATGGCCGCGCTGCGGCGCCTTGGCACAGCCTCGGCGACTCAGGCGCACTGAAGGCACAGGCGGACGAATGCTGGGGCGCAGGACCGGAGGTCTTGCTGTCGTACTTCGTCGATCTGCGTGAGCGGCGGCGCACGCGTGGCATTGAGTACAAGCTCTATTTGGAACAAGGCAAGTGCGTTGGCGATGGGATTCGGCTGTATCGGCGCATGCCCAGGGTGGACGAGCTGCTGATCGAGCTTTCCGTGCTCGCAGACCTGCACGCAATCGAGGTCTACCGGTTCGTGCCGGCGATGGATGAAGGCGCGATTCTGTTCTCGAACGGAGCCATCGCCCGCTTCCAGCGAACGCCTGGCAACACGTTCAGGATTTTTGCACTTGAAGGGCCCCTCGGCCATCCGGACCGCGTGCCAGGCCAGGTCCTTGCGCTGCGCAATAGTCTTGAGCGCGTCCGCGATGTCGGATGGCTGCGGGAGCACCTTGGCAGACCTCTTCCCTGGGAAGCATGGCTGGCACAGCACTGACCCGCGCCTTGCCGGACGCGCGTTGCGTCCACACCGCCATCAGGTGGCGATGCCGTATTCCTTCAGCTTCTTGCGCAGCGTGGCGCGGTGAATGCCCAGCATGGCCGCCGCGCGGCTCTGGTTGCCTTCGCAGTGGTTGAGCACTTCCACGAACAGCGGGATTTCCATTTCGCGCAGGACGATCTCGTACACATCGTCGGCATCGCACCCGTCCAGGTCCCGCAGGTAGCGTCGGACCGATTGGGCCACGTGTTCGCGCAGCGGTGGCTTCGGCGCGCCACGACTATTGTCAGGACGAGAAAGGACAGCGTTCAAGGAGGTTCCCGGTGCAGATGCCGGGGCGGACAGCAGCCCCGGGCGTAGAATTGTAGGGGGTCAGTCTAGCGCGTGCGTGGGCAGGCCGCCACGCTCCGGGCTGGAACGCGGGGTTACAGGAACTCGAAGGTGAATGCGACGGTCGACGCGGCGGGCTCGCGCACGCGGAACGCGATCTGCGCGCTTTGTCCTGGTTCCAATACGCTGTTGGCATCGACCGAACGGTCCAGGTAGTCACGCGGTGCGAACGCGCCGGTGCCGATCACGCGGCCATCGGCGTCGGACAGCGACAGCCGCAGCGACGGCCATGCCTGCGCCCAGCGTGCATCGTTGCGGAAGCTGGCCTGCACCTGCAGCGCACCGGGCTGGCCCGGTACCGGACGCACATCGCGGCTGATCATGCTGAACGCCGCCGGCTCCTGCCACGCCGGCAACGTGCAGCGCAGTACGCTGCACACCCCGGCGATCCACGGCCGGGTGCCGGCATCGGCAGCCAATCGCGCGCGGTCGGCGACGGCGATCTGCAACAGCAGCAGCACCACCAGCCCGGCCAGCACGCCCCATTGCCAGCGCGGCGTATGCAGCGGCGCCACGGGCAGCCGCATGAAGCTCGGTGCGGTCGTGGCACGTCCCTGCACGGGCGGGGTTGCCTCGGCCGGCGCCACGCTCGGATCGTCATCCTGCACTGCCGATGCGTGCGCGGTATCGGCGTCAACGCGCGATGCGGGCGCCTCGGCCGTGGCCGCCACGCGGGCGTCTTCGCGTGGCGCCGCATCGCGTTCTGCGTGCTCGCCGTGGTCCACGTGCGCCACGCGCTCGGCGGGCGGCGGGTCGAAGACCGACACGGTCTGCGTCCAGTCCTTGCCCTCCGTCACCGGTGGCGCCGTGTACTGCGCAGGCAATGCCTGGGCGTCCGCGTCCGCATCCGACGGCAGCGTCTGCGCGGGTGGTTCGCTGGCAGGTGTGTCTGCCGGGCTGGCACGCAGGAACGTGGCCAGCGGGCGACGTGGCGGTGGCGTGGGCTCGGTCATCGGGTCGGGGCCGGGCAGGAGGGGCGCGCCCATTCAAGCACGTTCATGCCGCCTCACGCGCGGCGCACGCCGGTGATGCGCATCCAGTCGCCGTCCTGCGCGGTCTCCAGCTGGTCGAACCACGGCGCGTAGCGCACCAGCAGCTCGTCTTCCTGGCCATGCAGGATGCCCGACAGTGCGATGCGACCGCCGGCGGCAACGCGCGCGGCCAGCACGTCGGCCAGCGCATCCAGTGCCGAGGCCAGGATGTTGGCCACCACCACCGGGTAGGTAGTCGGCGGTTCGTCGGCGGGCAGGTACACCTGCAGACGATCCTGCAGGCCGTTGCGCTCGGCGTTGTCGCCGGTGGCGATCACCGCCTGCGGATCGTTGTCCACACCTACCGCACGCGCGGCGCCGAGCCGCAGCGCAGCCAGTGCCAGGATGCCCGAGCCGCAGCCGAAGTCGAGCACGGTCTGGCCCGCCAGCACGCCGTCGGCGGCCAGGCTGTCCAGCCAGCGCAGGCACAGCGCGGTGGTGGGATGGGTGCCCGAGCCGAACGCCAGGCCCGGGTCGAGTCGGATCACGGCGGCATCGTCGGCCTGCGCGGCCTCGGGCAGGTCGTGATTCCACGGCACGATCCAGGTGCGTTCACCGAAGGCCATCGGCTGGAACTGGTCCAGCCAGGCGCGCTCCCAGTCTTCGTCCTGCACCGCGCGGAAGCTGGCATCGGACCAGTCCAGGCCGGGATCGAAGGCATCCAGCGCGGCCAGCAGCGCCAACGCGTTGGTCTCGGCCGGGAACAGGGCGGTGAGCACCAGGTCGTTCCACAACGGGGTCTCGCCCACGCCCGGCTCCAGGATCGCGCGCTCGTTGCTGGTATCGGCATCGGCATCGAGCAGGGTCACCGCCAGCGCGCCGACATCGTCCAGCGCATTCTCATAGCGGGGCTGGGTGGATTCGCTGCAGCGGAGGGTGAGTTCCAGGAACGGCATGGGGTGGGCTACCTGCGGAAAACGGTGAATGCTAGACCATTGTGGGGGTGGGCTGCCCGCCGCGCGACCCAGGCGCGTCTCCCGCCGCGGCGAGATTCGGCCCGCCGGTGGATTCAGACAGGGCTACGGGTGCTTGCTAGACTTGGCTTCCCGTTGCCCTGCCGGCAACCTCCGGTCCCGCGCATGGCCCTCGTGCCTACCCTCAAAACCTGGTTGCTGGTCGTACCGGCCCTGGCGTTGCTGGGGGTGGTGGGCTATCGCGCCGGTGGTCATGTGCGCCCTGCCGAGGCAGGCAACGCCGTGGATGAGGTGCCGGTCACGCAGGTGGCCGCGGCGCCGGTGCAGGCACAGCAGCTGGCGCGCCAGTTGCTGTCGATCGAGCGCGGCACCACCATCGCCTCGGGCCTGCCGCTGGACATCCGCGCCGACATCGAAGGCGACACCGACCTTTACGCCTACGCCCAGCGCCTGCAACTGCAGGCGGGCAACGGCAATGCCGAGGCGGCGTGGATGGTCAGCCGTGTCTACGACTACTGCGCGACCTACGCGATGGATCCCGGCGGTTACCAGTTGGACAACGCGCTGCTGACCGGCATGGGCATGACCGCTTCACCGACCATGGTGCAGGCCCGCGAGCGGGTCGCGCGGCGCTGCGGCGGCTTTGTCAGCAGCGACGGCCTGGGCCGCCAGTTGATCCTGGCCCAGCGCGTGCAGGCGGCCAAGGCCGGCAATCTCGCCGCCGAGGCGTCGCTGTTCGCCGAAGGCCAGCCGCTGGAGAACAGCCCGACCTACCGCCGTGGGCTGGTCGAGCGGGTGATGGATTCGCGTGACCCGGAAGCCTACATGGCGCTGTCCACCGGCATGGGCCAGCGCGCCAGCGGCGATCGCGCGCTGGACGGGCTGGTGGCCGGCGACCAGTTCAGTGAACTGGCCTGGCGCCTGGCCGCGTGCGAGCTGGGCATGGCGTGCGGGCCGGACAGTGTGTTGATGAACAATTTCTGCGCGAACGGAGGGATCTGTTCGCAGGACGGTGGGCAGGACTTTGCCACTTTCGTGTATGACGCTGCGGTATCGCGGCAAGGTGCGGGGAAAATGAAGACGTTGGTTGAAATGCTGATCAAGCAGAGGAACGGGCGATGAATTACCGTCGATTCCTGCATGGTGCCAAGTTCTGGTTCTGGGTGGCGTTGTTCGTGGCCTACTCTGCCGGGGCGGTCGGCCTGGTGATGATCGATACCTATGAGGACCGCTATCGCAGCCTGTCCAAGGTGAAGCTGACCTCGGTCAAGGCCACCGAAGACGTGCGCCGCGCCGGTGCCAGCCAGGTAGCTGCGGTGTACCGCGCGCAGAGCGGCATGCCGTTTGCCTCGCTGCCGGCGGGCAGCACGTTTCAGGTGGTCTGGCCCGATGGCTCCACCGAGACGATGGTGATCGTCGATCCGACCTCATCGCTGGGTGTGGCGCCGGTCAAGAACAGCCAGGTCACCGCGGCCGACGTCGCGCGCTGATGCGCGACGCTGCGGCGGGCGTGGATACCCCGCGCCCGTTGCGGCTGGTGCTGCTGCCGGGCCTGGATGCGACTGGCACCCAGCACGTCGCGTTTACCGCCGCGATGGCGCGGATGGGCGTCGTGGTCACGGTGATTGCCTACCCGGTGGATCGCGCGCTGGATTACGCCGCGCTGGCGGACGTCGTTCGCCAGGCGCTGCCGACCGACGGCGACTACGTGCTGCTCGGTGAGTCGTTCTCGGGCCCGTTGGCGCTGGTGATCGCCGCCGCACCCCCGCTGCGGTTGCGCGGCCTGATTCTGTCCACGACGTTTGCGCGCTCGCCCTGGCTTGCGCTACGCCGGCTGCAAGCGGTGTTGTACCGCGCGCCGGTGCGCGCGTTGCCGATGCCGGCACTGTCGTGGCTGTTGTTCGGGCGCTGGGGCAGCCCGGCCCTGCGTGCCGCGTTGCAGTCGGCGCTGGCGCGGGTGCACCCACAGGTGTTGCGCGTGCGTGCGGTGGCGGCACTGGGCGTGGATGTCGCCGCGCAGGCACGCGCGGTGGACCTGCCCACCCTGTGCCTGCACGCCGCGCACGATCGTCTTCTGCCTGCGCGCTGCCAGCGCCACCTGTCGGCGATGTTGCCGGCGCAGGCCACTACGCGGCTGGACGGGCCGCATCTGATGCTGCAGGCGCGTCCGGAAGCGGCGGCTGCGGTAATCGCAGGCTTCATGCGGGGCGTTTACGACATCGATTGAGGGTGCGGCTTGCCGTACCACCCTGTGGTCACGGACTGCCGCAGCATCGGTGTGATCGGCGCGTGGCGGCCATGTCCACGCGGCCTTCGCTTATGGCTCTCGGGTATTTCACGGTGCGACGCGCAGCCTGCGGGTGTTGGCTGCATCCGCAGCGCACGTGCCGGAGAACCTGTCGAATGAATACCCGTGGCGATTACGCCTCCCAAGATCCCTTGGCCACCGCGACTGTCGCCGTGGTCACCCCCCCGCCGGTGATCGCACCCGCGCATGACCACGCCGTCTCGTGGGGCGCCATCTTCGCCGGTGCCGCCGCTGCTGCGGCGCTGTCACTGGTCCTGCTGATCCTCGGCGTTGGCCTGGGACTGTCCTCGGTATCGCCGTGGGCGTATGAAGGCGTGTCGAAGGAAACGTTCGGTTGGTCCAGCATCGCGTGGCTGACCGTCACCGCCATCGCAGCGTCGGGCCTGGGCGGCTATATCGCCGGGCGCCTGCGCAACAAGTGGAGCAACCTGCACGGCGATGAGACCTACTTCCGCGACACCGCGCATGGTTTCCTGTCGTGGGCCGTGGCGACGCTGCTGACCGCGGGCCTGCTCACCACGGCCATCGGTGGGGTGATCGGTGCCGGCGCCAAGGTGGCCGGTGCCACCGCTGGCGCGGCGGCGACCACGGCCGGTGGCCTGGCTGCGGCCGCCGGTCCTGCCGCGATGGGCGACAACAACGGCGACCTGCAGTACTGGGTGGACGGCCTGTTCCGCGCCAACCCGAACGCACCGGCCGCGCCGATGGCGCCGCCGCCGGGTGATCCGGCTGCTGCGCCGGCTGCACCGCAAGCCGGTGTGATGCCGCCGCCGCCGCGCCCGATGCCGGGTGGCGAGCGCGGCCCGGGTCCGGGCCGTGGCGGTGACGTCCGCGCCGAGGTCAACCGGATCGTGGTCAACAGCCTCAAGTCCGACACCATGGACCCGGCCGACACCCAGTACCTGGCCCAGCTCGTGGCCAACCAGACCGGCATGAGCCAGGCTGAAGCGCAGGCCCGCGTGACCGACATGCAGACCCGTCTGCGCGCCACGCTGGACAAGGCCAAGGCCGACGCGAAGCAGGCCGCCGATGATGCCCGCAAGGCGACCGCGTATGCCGCGCTGTGGCTGTTCATCACGCTGCTGATCGGTGCCTTCAGCGCCAGCCTGTTTGCCACCTGGGGCGGTCGCCGTCGCGACCTGTAAGCCCCCAACGTTCAACGAGGAGAATTCACCATGAAGTATCTGCTGCTGTGGTTCCTGGGCATTCCGATCCCGATCCTGCTGCTGATCGCGCTGCTGCGCTGACGTAGCGCGCGCCGGATAACGGGTATCGACCGACGGTCGATACCCGCCGGGCAAGAAGTACCGCCGGGCCGCCATCGTGCGGCCCGGTGTCGTTTCAAACAGGCGAATAGAAGGTGCTTCCCCCCTCTGAGGGGAGCGTCTTGTTGCAAGCGCCGGTGCAGAGTGAGAACAGCGCTACGCGCTTGGACGGGGATTACCGGCGACGTGTGGATCGGGCTTTGTCTTCGCCCAGGTCTGTCGCGCGCGTGTGGGCCCCGTAGCGGCCGGTAGGCYCCTGGCGCAAATGTCCCCCGGCCGCTGGGCGGCCTCCTCCTTTATTTTGCCCAGGRGCCTACCGGCCGCTACGGGGCTCGGCTGCGGTAAGCAGGTAGAAGCCAGGCTTTTCTGGCGGGTCGGTGGGTCGGGCGCTGGGCGCCCATGCCCTTGGAGGCGAAATAAAGGGGGAGGGGGCGGCCGCAGGCCGACGCCGGAGGACATTCGCCGGAAAGGGCATGGGCGCCCAGCGCCCGACCCACCGATTCCCGCGCCGAAAAACGCTCAGAGCGCACTCCGTGCGTGCGCTACATATGCGCGAAGAACCAAACAAAAAGGCGGGGATATCCCCGCCTTTCTGCTATGCCACCGTTACTGCTAAATCAAGTCAATGCAATCGACTTGTTCTTGCGTTCGGCCAGGCGCTTTTCCAGGTAGTGGATGTTCTGCCCACCGGCCTGGAAACCCTTGTCGCGCATGATCCGCTGCTGCAGCGCGACGTTGGTCTTGATCCCGTCCACCACCATCTCGCTCAGCGCCACGCGCATGCGCGCGATCGCGGTCTCGCGGTCCGGGCCGTGCACGATCAGCTTGCCGATCATCGAATCGTAGTTCGGCGGTACGCGGTAGCCACTGTAGATGTGGGTATCCACGCGCACGCCGGGGCCACCGGGCGGATGGAAGGCGGTGATCTGGCCCGGGCTCGGCACGAAGGTTTCAGCATCTTCGGCGTTGATGCGGCATTCGATCGCGTGGCCGGTCAGCACCACGTCGCTCTGCTTGATGGTCAGCTTCTGGCCGGCGGCGATGCGCAGCTGTTCGCAGACCAGATCGATACCGGTCACCATCTCCGTCACCGGATGTTCCACCTGCACGCGGGTGTTCATTTCGATGAAGTAGAAACGGCCGTCTTCGAACAGGAACTCGAAGGTGCCCGCGCCGCGATAACCGATGCGGATGCACGCTTCCACGCACACCTTGCCGATCTGCTCGCGCATCTCCGCACTGATGCCCGGGGCCGGCGCTTCTTCCACCACCTTCTGGTGGCGGCGCTGCATCGAGCAGTCGCGCTCACCGAGGTGGATGGCGTTGCCCTGGCCGTCGGCGAGGACCTGGATTTCCACGTGGCGCGGATTCTCCAGGAACTTCTCCATGTAGACCTGATCGTTGCTGAAAGCAGCCTTGGCTTCGGACTTGGTGGTCTCGATGGCCGCCTTCAGCGACGCCTCGGCATGCACCACGCGCATGCCACGACCGCCGCCACCGCCGGATGCCTTGATGATGACCGGATAGCCGATCTCACGGGCGATCTTGGTGTTGGCCACGATGTCGTCGGTGAGCGGGCCGCCCGAGCCGGGCACGCACGGCACGCCGGCGGCCTTCATCGCGCGGATTGCTTCCACCTTGTCGCCCATCAGGCGGATGGTGTCGGCCTTGGGGCCGATGAAGATGAAACCGGATTCTTCCACGCGCTCGGCGAAGTCGGCGTTCTCCGATAGGAAACCGTAGCCCGGGTGGATGGCCTGGGCGTCGGTGACTTCGGCCGCGGCGATCAGCGCCGGGATGTTGAGGTAGCTCTCCGAGGACGGTGCCGGACCGATGCAGACCGACTCGTCGGCCATGGCCACGTGCTTGAGGTTGCGGTCGACCGTGGAATGCACGGCGACCGTGCGGATGCCCAGGGTGTGGCACGCGCGCAGGATGCGCAGCGCGATCTCCCCTCGGTTGGCAATAACGACTTTGTCGAGCATGGACGGATCCTTAGCCGATCACGAACAGCGGCTGGTCGAATTCGACCGGCTGGCCGTTTTCGCCCAGGATGGCGACGATGGTGCCGGAAACATCGGCCTCGATCGGGTTGAACATTTTCATCGCTTCGATGATCGCCAGCGTTTCGCCGGCCTTCACTGCCTGGCCGACCGACACGAAGGCCGGCTTGTCCGGCGAGGACGAGGAATAGAACGTGCCGACCATCGGCGCACGCAGCACGTGGCCGTCCGGCAGGGCATTACCGGCCTTGGCGGTGCCGCCGGTGGAGGCTTCGGTGGGCGACTGCATCGGCATCGCCGGGGCGGCCGCAGCGGCCTGGACCGGTGCCGGGGCCATCATCATCTGCGGGGCCTGCATCATGCCGTAGCCGGATACGGGCGCGCGCGACAGACGCACGGACTCTTCGCCTTCCTTGATTTCGATTTCGGCGAGGTTCGACTCTTCCAGCAGGTCGATCAGCTTCTTGATTTTGCGGAGATCCATAGGGGCCTCTTTAGCTCGTGGTGTCAGTGTGGTGGGAAGCGCGTTGCGCTCGGGTCAACGCAATTCGTAGAAACTACGCAGTTGGGCGATGCGGTCGTTGGCGTGTGTGGTCAGGCAGCGCATCTGCGCGCCATTGCGGGAGGTGCCATCGGCATTGAAGGCATACACCGCGTCGCAGTCGTGGCTGCGCAGCTGGATCCATGCGCGCTGGGCCAGCACCAGTTGCCTTTCGGCATCGGTGCAGTGCGTACAGGCGCCTTCGGCGGCCTGCGTGCGCAGCTGCAGGCGCGCCTGGGCGTAGACCTTGTTGAGTTCGGTATCGGCGTCGCTGGCCACGTCGGAGGCGCACAGGTCGCTCTCCATCGTGCCGCCGGGCTGCGCGCAGTCGATGCCCTCGGCGCTGCGATCGGCGGCCAGGGCCGCGCCGCACAGGCCGCCCCACAGCATGACGCTGGCGAGGACGCGCGGCATGGTCACGCGGTGGTGGCCGCCAGCCGGGTCAGGGCCGCATCCATCGCATAGCGATAGCTGTCCGCGCCGAAGCCGCAGATCACCCCGACCGCCTTGTCGCTGAAATAGCTGTGCTGGCGGAACGGTTCGCGCGCATGCGGGTTGGACAGATGGATCTCGATGAACGGCACGTCCACCGCAGCCAGCGCATCGCGCAGGGCCACCGAGGTGTGGGTGAACGCGGCCGGGTTGATCAGGATAAAGGCGGTGCCGTCTTCACGGGCGGCCTGCACCCGTTCCACCAGGCTATGTTCGGCGTTGGACTGCAGGCTCTCCACCGCGTGCCCGGCGGCCTGCGCCTGGCCCAGCAGGGCCTGGTCGATCTGCGCCAGCGTGGTGTGCCCATACACCCCCGGCTCGCGGGTGCCGAGCAGGTTGAGGTTGGGGCCATGCAGGACCAGCAGTTTCGCCATGGGTGCCACGAAGCAGGAAAGGGCGAAGTCTGGCGGAACCGGCTGATCGTGTCCAGTTCGGCGAAGTTACGCGTGTTTCAAGCGAACGTTTGAATTTTGCGTGGGAGGCTTGGGGCGGCGGCGTGTTGACCGGTTGTGCGGCTCAGCATAGTTGGTGGGGATTCCAACCAACTATGACGCGCGCTCACCATAGTTAGTGGTAATGGGGCTGCTAGTAGACGCTCCTCGAAATTGCTAGATCGAGGAGCTAGCCACTGTTTAGACATCCGTCTGCTCGGCGATTTCTAGAGCGTCTTCGACCTCGATGCATAGGTACCGCACGGTGCTTTCGAGCTTCGTATGCCCCAGCAATAGCTGGACCGCCCTGAGGTTTCGCGTCCTGTGGCAGATCAGCGAAGCCTTGGCCGTTTCCGTACTCGCGCGGGTGTTCAAGGGAATGGTGAGGATAGAATCTATCTTCGGAGCAAGGGAGCGAGCTGGTGAGCAACGCCGTCTCAAAGTACGAAGGCACTGAGACCAGAGCCATTCTCGCGGAACTAAACCGCCTTGACCGGGAGATTTCCAGCCTCCGCGAAGCCGGGCGCAGGCTGGGGGCGGCATCCCAGTCCGAGATTGAGCCATTCCAGGGGCGCGTGGTCTTGCTCAAAGCGCAGCTTAAGGCTTACGCAAAGCACGGAACTCTTGATGCCGACCGCAAGGTTCAAACGTCGGCAGAGCAGGTTTGGTTCGGTAGCCACGTCAGGAACGCCAGCTCACATTTCCGCATGAAGAGCAATGCAGGGCCAAGGAACTGGGACAAGGGCCTATCAGAGCCTGGCATGGATATCTCCTACGCTCTCAGTCGCTTACAAAAAGGGCTCAATGGTCCAACTGAGTGAAGTCGCGCCCCATCGGGATGCTGGGGGCGAATCGGTTAGCTTCTCGACGAAGGCAGTCAGCATCGCGCCGCCGTGACGCCGTACCTGCCGTCGCCGTTGAAGGTCTGATCTAGCGCCCAGGCCTGTCGAAGAAGAGCTTCGGCCTTTTCGTGCGCCAGCGCGGCTCTCCCGCGTCCTCTCTAGTCATGACGTAATTGTCGGCCTGGCCGTCGCAGGGGTCAGGACGGTTGCAGCCGCAGCTGACAGACTTCGTCGTGTTCGATTATCCCGCTGGGTCACTGAAATCCCACACATGCCAGGGCGAGTGGCATCATCTGTCTAGGTATCGGGCGGAGCCTAAAAGCATGCGGCTGGAAACAMGGGGTCCTGAGATCGGTCCCTGCAACATCTGCGGGAAGATCGGGAAATTGACGGAAGACCACATCCCACCCAAGGGTGTGCCAAGGGTCGGACAAGCCTATGCAACCAGCCTTGTAGCTGCGCTCGGCGCTGAGAAGGTTGGCAAGGGTAGTCGTCTCTTTCAGAGCGGCGTCAAGTATCGCTCCATTTGTCGTGCGTGCAACGGGGACTTGCTTGGCGCCGCTTACGATCCTCACCTGATTAAGTTCTGCAGGGACGTTGATGTCGCTTTCCGCAACCGACTCTACCTTCCTCAAGATTTCGAACTTCTTCCGAATCGCGTCTTCCGCTCTGTGGTCGGCCACTTGCTCGCTCATGGAGTCGGCCTGCATCGCAAAGGTCCTCTGCCCGCAGCTAAATCAGACTATTTCCTTGCACCTAGTCAGGCTTTCCCGGCAGAGTTACGTCTTTATTGCTGGCTCTATCCATATCACCGTCAAGTCATGGGTCGCTGGATGTCCCGCATCTTTGACAATCGATGGAAGGAGACGCCTTTTGTCTTCTCCATTGCGAAGTACTTTCCGGTAGCCTGGCTCTGTGCGAGCGGAGATCTGCCACCATATATCCCGCCTGGTGTCGTCCGCGTGGACACGTTGTCCACGGGATCCATCGATGACTTGGCAACGATCACTCTTAACCCCAGCGATGTTCTGCCTCCCGATTGGCCCGAGGCACCGGGGGATAACGGCATTGTCTTTTTGAATAGCGAGCGAGCAACTGTCGCAACACGTTACCGACGGAATTGATCCTCTTTACTTAGCCAGCGATCTTAAGCTCGTAGTAGTCCTCCGAGGTGTCGAGGACGGCTACTCGCTTACTGCGCGGCCGTTTCTGGCCAGAAGCAGAAATACAGAGGTGGTCGCGGCAGAAGTTGTAACAGGAGGGATGGACGAAAGTGCTTTACTCATTGAGGCAAATCTTGATATACACGGGGAAAGTTGGCGCCAGGTCTAGGCGTCGATGTTGTGCCAATCCCGTCCGTTTCTCGCACTGAAGGGAAGGGTGTAAGGGCAGCTTCTTTGAGCGTCTGCTTTAGCTGATTCCTGTTAAGTAGTTCAGCCGCCGAGGGTGAAATGGATCACATGCAGTGAACTGAGCGCAGCAAAAGCTATGGCGCCACATCGTCACCTACCAAGCCCGTAAGAAGCTTCCCGTCTACTCCGGAAACTGATCATCATTATTATCGCAGAGGTGACAGTGCATCGGCTGGTGCTAAGAATGACTGGCCTTGACCTCAGGCATCATGCTACGCGGAGCGGACACTTCGAGGGAACACCGATCTAATTGTCACCAGTAGTGCGTTCGGCACTTTGTGTGATTTTACTGCAGCGCGAGCTTCCGCCAAGTTCGTGTAAAAATCGACCGCAACATCGAGCAATCTGATCCTTCATCAACGCCGCTAGCGACAATCGGACGACACATAAAGAATGGTTAGCTTTGCCTCTATTCGGCCACATCGTGGGACCCAGAACAACGGGTTTGAGGAGCTTGTTGTTCAGCTCGCACGTCGCCGCCGCCCTATGGGGGCCAAGGAGTTCAGGCGGATCGAGGGAGCTGGCGGCGACGCCGGCGTCGAGGCGCTGTGGCTTAAGAACGACGGGTCGTCCGTCGGCATTCAAGCCAAGTACTTCCTTCGCGTTCGAGACATCGACTGGGCGCAGATCGACGAAAGCGTAGCGACAACACTAAAGCGCCGCCCAGAGGTCAACGTCTACCAGGTCGCGATTGCGTGCGATCTGACCGACAAAGGCGGGGCAAAGGGGCGGGGCCGGACAGGGTGGTCGGCTTGGGATGAGCATGTGAAACGGTGGAGGGCGGAAGCGCTAGCCCTAGGGCGGGACGTTTCGTTTGAGCCGATCACAGCCTCAGATTTGACCGACTGGTTGGGGCAACCAAGCGCGTCGGGCTTATCGAGGTATTGGTTTGGGGTCGACACGCTGAGTCTTCGTTGGTTCTCTGACCAGGTTGAAATAGCAAGCGCCGATCTTGGTGAGCGATACACGCCCGCACAACACGTCGACGTTGCTGCCTCGCTCGCCTTCGATGGTMTGGCGAGGACTTCAGCCCTTCGTGCTAGGTTGCTTCGAGCGGTCGAGGCTACTTGGGCGGATCGCATTGAGCCGTCCTCAGCGATCGTCACGGATGACGTGCGCGAAGCGGCGGAGCTCGCTGCAAACGCGCTGAAGCTGGTGCACGGGATAGCCGACGCGGTCGAGGCTCCTGTAACCACCCAATGGGATGTCCAGCAGTGGCTCTCAGACGTGAGAGCAGCCGAACAACTCCTTGGCCGTTTGGGTGATGAGCTTCGCAGCCAGCGCCGTTCAGTTAAGGAGGGCGAGGCGAAGTCGACGCCCAGCTGCGATCATCTGAGTTATTTGCAGCACAGTGTTCGCAGGGTTGAGGAGGCAATCAGCAACCTTGCCCGTCTCTTGGTCTCCACTGCCTTCAGCGCGGATGCTAGCCGAGTGCTACTCGTCACCGGTGAGGCTGGCACGGGGAAGTCTCATCTGCTCGCCTCTGAGGCCAACCGTTCGCGAGCGGAAGGCAGGCCGGCACTACTCTTCTTGGGCCAGCAATTCGCTAAGGGAGACCCATGGAGCCAATGTGAACGATCACTCGGTTTGCCTGGATGGCCTCGGGATGAACTCCTTGGTGCATTAGATTCGGCGGGTGAAACTTCCGGCTCTAGGGCGCTGATACTAGTTGATGCTGTTAACGAGGGTGCTGGAGCCAATCTTTGGCGGAACCATCTGGCCGGTTTCATCAAGAGTCTAGATCCGTACCCGAACATCGCGGTTGTTGTTGCATGCCGCACTGAGTACGTTCCATTTGCGATACCCATTCCGGTCTGGGAGGCATATCCAAAGGTTGATCTTCACGGCTTCACCACGTTCGAAGAGCAGGAAGCTGCAGCGATTCAATATTTGGATCGGCGAGGGATCGTTCGACCTGCTGGCCCACTACTTGCTCCGGAGTTCTCGCATCCCCTCTTCCTCAAGGCGGCTTCGGACGCCCTACTTCAAAAGAGGAACTTTGTTTTTCCTCGAGGCTTACGGGGGGCGCTGAATATCCTCGGGTTTTACCTCGATAGCGTGGGCGGCAACCTGCTGCCAGCGTCGGTCGAGCCTGCCGATCTCTCTCCCGAACTGCGGCGCGCTCTGCAGGGACTTGCTCGAGAAATGTCCCGTACAAAGCTCGACTACGTTCCGCGGAGTCAAGCCGACCTGATTGTTAGCCAGACGTTCGCACCTCGAGCCCCGCCAGCAGGCATGACATGGCTTGAAGTTCTACTGCGCAGTGGAATCGTCCGTCTTGATCCTGATCCAACAGCCCATGGGGATGGTCTCTTTGTAGCTCCGGAGGATGTGGCGAGAATCGCGTTTCAGCGTTTCCAGGACCACCTTTTTGTTCAGGCGTCCCTTTCTGGCGCGATAGATGTCGCGAGCGTGTTCACCGCGGGCGGCCCACTCGAATGGCTTACGTCCAGCTCTCAACGGTATGGATGGACGGGGCTCTTCGAAGCCCTATCGATCCAGATCCCCGAGACCTTCGACATGGAGCTAGTGGACGCGCTGCCGGGTGGGAGGGCTCGTTGGTGGCACGAGTGGGGTATCCAGGAAAGTTTCAAACAAAGCGTCCGATGGCGAGCCATCGAGTCGCAAGCTGGACACCCGACATTTACAAGCCGTTCGCTTGAGCTACTCAACTCGATTGACCAATCGGAGGCAGAGTCCATCGGCCTCCTGCTGGAAGTCGCCGCTGTTCCCGGGCATCCGTGGAACGCGAACCTGCTGCACCGAAACCTCTGGCGTTGGGGCCTCAATAGACGCGACGTGGAATGGTCGCGGGTGATCGCCTTCGCGACAGAAGATGATGAGCATCCGGTCCATCGTCTTCTGAAGTGGGCTATCGGCGGAAAGCTGGATCATGCAGAACCAGAGATGCTTCAATTGGTTGCAATCACGCTGACCTGGCTTTGCTCATGTACCAGCCGCTACATAAGGGATACTGCGACGAGAGGTCTTTGCCGTCTCCTCCGGAGAGTACCCGCCATACATCATGACTTGGTCACGCTGATGGTCGACGTGGATGATCTGTACGTGCTGGAGCGTCTGCTGGCGGCGTCATACGGGGCGGCCAGCCAGCTCGGAGATGACCCCGCTCTCGAGACGATGGCGGCGACGACGTTCGACCTGATCTTCAGCAAGAACGCGCCCCCGCAGCACCTGCTTGCGCGCGACTACGCACTGGGGGTTCTTGAAGTGGCGCAGGCTCGCGGCCGACTGCCCGATAGAGTGGAGATGGCGAAAGCTCGCCCTCCATTCCCCGCCAAGGCGCTTCGCGCGCCTAGCCAGGCCGCTCTTGAGGAGCGGAAGGAGAAGCTCGGCGATCACAGCATTCTTAGGAGCTGCGGAGCGAACGGAGACTTTGGTCGCTACGAAATCGCGTCTGCTGTTGGTGATTTTTCGGCGACAAAACTTAATGCGCCACCTCCATTGTCGAAGCGGAATCGCTTCGATCTGTTCGTTGCGGAGGTGGTCAATACTAGTCCCGAGCGTAAGACGGCCTTCGAGATTCTTGAGAAAGCCAGCAAGGAGGTCTGGAGCGTCAGATTAAGTAGCGTCAGAGGCAGTTTCAAGATCACAAAAAGCCGGTCAAAGGTCGCAGCGCAAACAGCATCTAGACGTCAAGACGCGTTTCTGTCTCTGCTTAAGGATGAGGAGCGAGGTCGATATGCGAGCGATGCCTTTGGCGTCCTCTTCAGCAGTGATGGCGAACGTGAACCTGCCACCTTCGATCCAGAATGGGCACAACGATGGGTGACTGCGAGAGCCTACAGCCTAGGCTGGACTAAGGCGCGATTTGGCGATGACCGAACGCCATCTCACTACAGCCGCCATAGGGCGAGGATCGAACGCGTCGGTAAGAAGTACCAGTGGATTGCGCTGTACGAGCTGCTGGCTTGGTTGAGCGACACGCATTGGCTAAGAAGCAATTGTGGGGAGCAACCGAGGCGCTACTCTTACCCGACCGATACGGGATTCCAGCGAGACCTAGACCCTACGCTGGCTGAAGATGCTGACATGCAAGTCTCGCCAGGCTGTGAGTGGTGGAAGCTCGACTTCAACATGCGGTCGACTTCCGACGATCAGCTCACGAACTGGGCGAGACAGAACGATGCGTGGCACTCCGCAAAAGACGCCATATTTCGTGAAGACCAGGGGAATGAGCAGTGGGTTACTCTTCATTCCTTTCAACGGGCGGCGGAACAATTCTCCGGTCGGGACTTTGTACGGCGGGAGGTCGGCCTCAGGCGAGAGGGGTTTCAGTTCATTCACTGCCTCATTTTGGCCCAGAGCGACCTTCGGTCAGCATACGAGGCATTAGTAGGGGCGAGAGACCGCAATGCGCATAATTGGGAGCCGCTTCAGTTGACCGACGGCCCTTATCTTGGCGAGTTTGGCTGGCGAGCAACTTGGCCCACCTTGGAATGGTCGCCTCGTCGCGGACTGCCTGGAGAAGTGACCGCACTTCAGCCGGTGATTGAATACAATTGGGAGAGCCACTTGGATGCATCGCGCCCAGATGGAGTGAGCTTACGCTTACCAAGCCACGCTCTGCTTGGCTTGCTGAACTTTTCTCCGCCGAATCCACTCTCTCCTGACATAACGGCGGATGAAACGGGAAAGGTTGTCATTATTCACCATAGAGATGATGAGGATGGGTACTCGGTCACGATCCGCAGAGACGCGCTTGATCGCATGCTCATCAAATGCCAACTTGGCTGCCTTTGGTTCGTCTCGGCGGAACGTAGCGCTTGGCCAACAGGTGGGCACGACCAGTCCTTACGCCGTTGGTTCGGAAGCTTGGTTGCATTCGACGGTCACCAAACAAGGAGCTTCGACTGGGAGACACCTTGGTGAGCGTGAGCCTGCCGATTGCGAGGCCTAAGTTGGGTAAGTGCTTGCGCTGCAAGAAGATCTTGATTTTTCCAGAGATCATTAGGGAGGGCAGGATGTCGTCTAACGCTATTTGAAAGGCGTTTCTCAACGAGACTAGTCCGAAAGTTCTCCCGACGTCCGCTTCTGGCCGGAAGCGGACTCTTGGTCGGACGCGGCGTGCCTGMAGTGCTAAAGTTCTCTTTCGACTCAAAGCGGACATCTGCAGTTCTACCAGAACCGCTTTGCGGTGGTGACTGAGCACTGTGCTCGGTCCGGTTATACGCTGGCTTGTTAGCCGGACCCCGCCACCCTAAGATCGAGCTGGATAAAGGGGAAAGCCCGCCATACGGTGCTTTGTGGGTAAGTTGTATAACCGGACCCACGGGTCCGTCGATTAGGTAGTTAGACGACAGGAGTTTCCATGCCAAAGACCAAAAATCACCTGCATGCATTTGTCATCGCGAACTGGGGACTCTCAGGAACGGCAACAGCCGGTCAAGCCGGTTACCGCTCGCAAAACCCTTGGCAAGCGCTAGAGCGCTACATGGAGGGATTGAGGGGAAATGGCGCGCATTTTCTCGCTAGCCATAACGCAACAGCAACAAGAATTGACTCAGGTGGCTCCGTTTGGAAGATTGAGCTTGTAAATTCACCTACACCCCAAGGGGCTGATGCCAGTCAGTTTTCCGAACAGCTTCTGGATAACCTGGTTGCCCAAAATACAAAGCCTAACCCTGACGATTATATTTGCATCACATACTTTGACGGAGCCGGTAGCGGCACATGGGAGTGGACTCCGTAATGTCGTTTAACAATTCATTCAAGCCGACGCCGCTTTGCGGCGCGGCTTAATTCAAGGTGTTAGGGCACACAAATGACTTCTCACCATCCCGACGCGTGTGCCGTTATATTCGATCCGGTGAACAGCTGATGCCCTGCATCACGACAACATGCGAGCAATTAGCGAGCAGTTTGCCCACTGTTTCGGACTGCTCACCTCGGGGATGATCAAAGCTTCGCAAGAGGAAGACGATCTGAGAGTTGCGTGTGCCGAGCTTCTATCGAACGCTCTGAACTCCATCGCCGCTGTGGTGTACCTCCTGCGGGGCGGCTTCGTCCTATAACCGGGCCCAGTCATCCGCTCATCTATAGAGTCTTTGGCGGTTGTGCTTCATTTGATCCAGTTCCAAGACGACTTAAAGGCGCATAGAGAGCATGCGTTCGAGTCCACACGAGCGATTGCCAGTGCCAAGAAGGTGTTTCCGCCATTCGGGAAAATGTGCGGTCTACTAAGCAAAGAGTTCACTCACGTTGGAAGCTTGCACAAACAATTCACTCCGATACGTGCGTACGAAAAAGGCTACGAGCCTTTGGATCTAAGCATGCAGTTCATAACTAGCGCAGTGTGGATGTGCTACGTGACATGTGAGCTGGCGTTCTTGAATACGGTTGCAACACCACGCTATTGGGAAGAAGTTCCGGCGCCCTCTGCCGAGCAAGTCGCCTATGCGTACAACCCGAGCGCCGCCGAAAAAACGTGGATGGAAACGTTTCTGGGACTGGCGGGTGCGCCCTAGCAATGCGTTCAAGCCGACGCCGCTTCGCGGCGCGGCTTAATTCTGGCGTTTAACGTCCGCTCCTGGCCGAAAGCGGACGTGCCGGCCCCAGAGAACGTTACCAGTAATGCTAGCTTCCACTCTCGACCCAAAGCGGCCATCGGCCTCGTCGGCGCGGAACCTAGCCTGGATCCGGTGGCATCGACTACGATCCGGACTTGGTCCAGGCCGGCCAGTTGCCGGGCCAGCTTGCGGATGCCCGCGGCGCTGTTGTCCACCAGCGTCACTCCCGCCCGTTCCTCGATGGCTACGTCCAAGGAGGCCTTGCCCACGTCGATGCCCGCTGCCATCATGGCTAATCCTCCGATAGAGTTGGCGGGTCGAGAGCATCGCGCCCAAGCCTACGCTTATCAGTTTGAGGGAAGCCTCGGCCAACTGTCCGGGCGCAGGGCACGAGCACCGGCATGCGGCCCCTGTTGAGTTACGGTGCTGCTACACCGAGGCGTTAGCGGGCGCGCATGCCGGGCTCTCGGCACCTGGGCTAGGGGAAAGGCAAGACATAAGGTGTTAGCAATCAACTTCAGGCAACAGGTGATCCGTGAAGAAAGCAGTTTGGCTATCCTACGATCTCGGCGTGAAAGGCGACTATGACTCGCTTTATGCTTACCTAGACAATCAGAAAGCTGTTGAATGCGGTGACAGTGTTGCGTTCTTCAATGTTGAATTCACGGGCACTGACAGCGATCTTGAGAAGAAGGTTAGAAAGGAAATCAAGGAGAGCGTGCGCCTCTCCAAGACAGATCGCATCTACATCGTTTACAGGCGGGAAGATAAGCGCGTCGGAGGAAAGTTCCTTTTCGGGAACAGGAAATCATCCCCATGGCAGGGGTACGGACACCAGGAGCCTATCGAAGATGATGGCTTCTAATGGCTAAGAACATCATCGCTGATAGCGGATTCTGGATCGGCTTGTTCAACGCACGGGACGCTCATCATTCGTGTGCCTGTTCAATAGAGGAGTTCATTGAGGCCCACAGCATTGTCATCCCTTGGCCATCGCTGTATGAAACGTTGAATACGCGCCTTATGCGCAGGCAATCTGACAAAGATCGCTTCAATGCCTACCTAAAGCGGGATTCGACTGTTCTCCTAGAGGACGCAAAGTACAAGAAGACCTCATTGAGGTACGTGCTTGACCAGCGGGGCACTAGTTACAGCCTGGTTGATCATGTGATTAGGAGCATGCTTGAAGATTCAAGTATTAAGGTCGACGCGCTCATTACATTCAATCCGGTTGACTTTATTGACGTCTGTCAAGCCCGGGGGATCGAAATCGTTGATTGCTAACAATTCATTCAAATCGACGCCGCTTCGCAGCGCAGCTTAATTTAGGCTTTGAATGTCCGCTTCTGGCCGAAAGCAGTCCTTGGCGCGAAGCAGTCAGCGAGTGGCTGAGTGGCGGGAAAGCAGCTGCTATGCGACGGGTGCTTAACCTTTTGATGTCTGGATAGAGGCATCAGTCCCTGTTGTTCTGGCGATGAGCGAGCCAAACCGCTGCCGCCGTAAGCGAGACAATTAAGAGCACGATCACACCCGCAACGATGCTCATCTGTTGAAAGAGCGTCAGGTTGTTCATCATCTGGTCGCCTGAATGGGTAGTGGGAAATATGGCGCGATGTCGGAATCAGGCGGCCATTGACACTGCTCTAAGGGATGTTACTAGCGCGAAAATCACGTATCTCCTTAGTTGAAAGTCTACCGTTGGACGTCTCAAAGACGCAACGCTGCGGCTGGTGTGGCTACAAGTTGCGGGCCGCATGGCTGCATTGCCAGGGCGCTATCTGCCGCGTGAGCTCCGGGAAACTGCTGCGAGCACGCGAAGATGACTGCCTACAAAACCTTGGGCCACTCACCCAGGATGAGCATGAGGTTAGATMAGAGGGCAGGATGAGCATGCTCGGGAAGAAAGAAGTCTCTCGTGTAAGGACCCCATGGATGTAGGAGGCTATCGATCGGCAGTCCGAGGCGAGCTGACGTTCGTCTGACCATGGAGAGGGTCGGCGGGTGCTCTCGACGTAGGTATGTCATGAACTCATGACGTGGCAGCCCTTCGAACCGGTAGCGCTCTCTTTTCTCAAGCCAGACGTAGCAGATGAGTCTATGGATGAAGCTCTTGATCGCTCCCACTTGATAGTCACCAGTCCGGAACATGGAGCTATCGACTAGTTCGACTAGATCCAGCGCATACTCCTCATGGACAACTGCTACGCGCGCAGAAGGATGAACCTGATCAAAGCGCGTCCCGCAGGCGCGACATGAATCAGCATACGCGGGGCCCCCAAGCGGCCTTGCGCCGCACTCTAAGCACTGATTGGTAAGTCCCATCCGGTGGACGTGGCAGGCCTTGACGGCTGAGAAGGACCACACAAGCTTGTGGTGAATCGGGACGCCCCCTAAAGACTGATCCGCGACGCAGCCAGGGCACCATTTGCTGAACCTGGAGTAGCAGGTCACGGTCCGACTTAGCGCTTTGGCTAGGAACATGAAGGTTGAGTTCTTCAGAGCAATCTCGCACTCCGATGCCATTGTTGTGAGAAGCGGAACGACCGAGTGTTCCACTGGGCGCGGTCTGTCCAGCTGCGGGCCTACCACTGCCGTTATCCTGTCTCCAGGACGAAGCTCCGAGTGTCGGCCTGCCCTTCTTGCAATCACCTCGAAGAGGTAGGAAGGAGTGACACTGTGTAGACGTGCAAGCCGGAGCACGTATGAGTGCAGTGCCTCGACATCGCCAGTGTTCTTCCCAACGATTTCCAAAGGAAGTAGGCGTGGAGTGGTCTCGTCATCAGATTTCATTGCGGCGTGTTTTCCTCTTGAATGGAGCCGGTTTCTTGCTCGCTCGCAATGCCAACGTCGGCCCTGCTTCGGGCATGGCGACGACCTTTTTTTCTGAAAAGTGGAGTTCTCCACGCCGGATCTCAGCGCTAACCGAGGCAAGCGCTGAGCTAAGCTGCCTGGTCCGAGCCCAATCACCCTGTCCGGGTATCGAGCGGCCTTCAGATCGGCAGGAAGCTAAAGCATTCCGGATCCATCGTGAAAGCGCACCTATGCAGCCCCATGAGCCGTCATGAAGTGCCTCGATGTACTCGTCCATTGCATACTCGTCTTCATGGATGAGGCTCGAGTAGTGGCGCACTATCCTTGTCCATTCGACCATGTCCCACTCTGACTCCCTGTAGCGGGGGAATTCGATGGTTTGAGATCGGCCGATCAGATGAGGAGCCAGGTTGACCGCGGTCAGAAGATCGTAAGAGCCGACTAGAACAAGGCGAACTCCTGTCCTGGCAGCCAGCACCTTGAATGAATCCAAGATTGCACCGGCGGACCTCTCCCCACCTTTCGCGTTCAACACATGGTGGGCTTCGTCTATGACCAGGAACTGCGTACGCCTCGCCACGAGGCATCTCTCGAAGGCCGAACGCATCGCACCCTCTGTGGTTCGGCTAAGAAAAGAGTCGCCGAGTCGACCCTCACGTGCAGCGACGTCGGTGCTCAACAGCGGATGGCGGATCGAGTTTAGGCAAGCGCTTAGGAAAGCTTTCGTTGAGAAGGCCCCTGCTGTTGAGTCGTTTCCAGCCGGGACGTAAACAGAGTGCATATGATCCTGATCATCAGGGGCCTGCTTGGAGTGGGCTCCAAAGACTTGTCGGCTAACACTAGACTTGCCAACCCTGGGCGGTCCGACAAGAATCACTACCTCCTCGGTCAACACTGCGGTCCGAGCTGCTTCCAGATAGCGTCGTGTCTCATCGTAGATTCTGTGTCCAAGACGCTTGGCGACGACGAGGTCAATCTGCTCGGCCAGAGATTTCTCTTGCTCAGCCACTACCAATCCTCGACGGACATTGGCTCAGTGCTAATCGCCTTGAAGCTTCCAAGGGACGGGGGACAGCTAGTCGGACGATCTGTCGCCAGTTGAGCTTCGTTGGGCTCTCTCGCAGGGGGTGCTTTACGAGACATCTCGCGTCTTTCAATCTCGGCAATGAGCTGCCTATCGGAGTCAGCCTTCATCAACTTTCTCAGTGATGAACCATCTCTCGCCCACACCGCATACGCCATCGCTTCGCCATGTGATTGCTGCCCTGCTTGGAGCGCAGCATATGCTTTGCAAACAACCCACTGATCATCGAGCAGTGCATAGAGGATTCGCGGATCCTGGCCGTCGATCCGCGTCGGGACGCGTCTCCCAGCGAAAGCTGCGAGGGCGTCGTGCCACATGTGAAAGTCGCCAGCATGGATTCCCGTGTTCCCCGAGACCTTCAAGGGCTTCTGATTCATTGCAGTTGTGACGAGGAAGCTGAGATCGGCCTGAGCTCGTATCCCGCTAAACGGAAACTGTCGTAGCCCGCTTAGCATCTTTGCATCAGGGCATTCGCTGCTGCCGCCTGATGGACGCCTCCCGATCCACTCACTGAATGCTTCCATCTCGTACCAAAGGTCTACCAAACTAAGCTCTGCCCTTGCCGATGGTTGTCGGTCTGAGGATATGGAGCGAGAGAAGCGAATCGTCTTGATGCTTCCTGGAAGGCAGTCGAGCCAGAACGTTTTTGCTTTACCGAACAGCCGCTCAACCTCACACCCGAACCTTCCGTTTCCCGGTGGGCGAAACATGATGGACATGTTCAGTTGCGCCGCCATTGTCGAGTAATGAACAGATGTGAAGTCTGATCCGTTGTCGCTGATGATTATTTCGGGAAGCCGATCGTGCCTGCGTGCACAGTCGCGCAGCACTTGTGAGCTGGTGCCTTTATTGGGCGCGCGTAGTGACATCCCGAATGCAAGGACACATTGGGTGTAGCAGTCGATGAGGACCGTGATCCACGGACGCGCGGTGTAGGTCTTGCCGTTGGCTCTCCCGACCACCACTTCGATGTCTGCTAGATAGTGGTCACATTGAGCGAGTTCGAAGGGACGCATCGCCTTTAGCGCTCGCACTTCTACCGGGGACGGCGATGACTTTGAATTCAGTAGGCGCTTGCCACCTCTGGATGCAGCCGTTTCCTGTTCAAGCTCGGCAATGATCTTCCGAGCCGTTGTCTTTCCGACGGGACGGTGACCCGGATGGTGAAGTTCCGCATGAACCTGGTAGCTGCGGTACACCGAAAGTGGACCAGGGTTACTATTACCTTCAAGGCAACGCTTGAGTTCCTCGCGAGCATATTGCAGGACCGACGCTGGCCGCTTGAGCGTCCTATTTCCGCTTGATGCGTAACGGGGTGTCAACGCCGCGATTGCAGATTTCCCCTGTGATTCTCCATCTGCACGGCGGAGTCGGAGCCGTCTTGCGTGCTCCTTCTCACTTCTTGTGCGGATCGCGCCTTGAAGGAAGTTCAGGTTTGCGAGTCCCCTCAACAGGTGCGAGCTGCTGGGTATGAGGTCTCTGCTCACCGTGCCTTCGCTAGAAGGAACTATGTGCCTTGAGCGCTCGATCTCCTCGACTAGCTCAGTTGTCAGAAGCTCTGGTGACGCTGCGAGCAGACAAGTGGAGGGACTGCTTAGCGAGTGATTGGAAAGATCAGCAAAGATTCTTCCAGACGCAACAAGATGTAACAGTGATGTGCAATCTTGAGTGTGGATCTTCTGCATCACCTCGGACATCGTCACGACTCTTCTCTGAAAAACATGCGACAGGGCAGCCCGCTCTACCGCCGGATCTGCGGCGGCCAACTCGACCTGACGGAGCGTGAGAAGATTCTGGGTGACTTGCTTGCAAAGGCTGCTGGACGGGATGACTACATGGCGGATGCCGATCGACGCGAAGAGGTCTCGAGCTGCCAGGTCAACATAGTTGTTGTCACATTTCGTCCAGGAAAGGCGCGTCTCCACCAAATCTTCGAGCTCGGAGGTGTCCTTGACCTGTGCGACGAATAGTCCTGTCTTCCCCAGCACAATGAAGTCAGGCGTGTAGGGGTACGGGCGTTTCCCCTTCCGGGTATCACGCACGCACTCCACCGTTGGAGGCTGCTCGTAATAGGCTAGGACGTCTCGGTCGCGCTCTAGCTCTACGGCGTAACAGTGTTCATGCCGACTCTCGAGATTTATCGTGCAGCCCATCTTGAACGACGGGAACTCCACGAGCATAGATGGCCGATTCGGGGCGGTACCGATGTTTCGGCTCACTCCGATGCTCGCCCTCTCGACATAGTCCGCTGCGGCAAATGTCAGCTGATGAGTAGCTGCATAAGCCTTCCGGTCTTCTTCAGTGAACTTCATAGCACCCCGGCCCACAGCAACTAGCTGTAAGGGTTCTTGGGATCAGGCACGGTGAAGCTGGCCCGTGGGAGACGAGACTTGCGGCCTGATGCGTTGGGGGCTAAAGTTGGACCAGCTTCGATAGAAGTGCTGTTCCCAGAGATGCCTCGGTTGCCGCCGGGGCATTTCCTTTTTTAGCCAATGATTTTTCAGTGGCTATGTCATTGCTTGGTCTCCTCGGTCGCTGTCTCCTCTGCTGCGGGATGACTGGCGCCAAGACTCTCCACCCATGACGCAACGTCAGCCGAGGTGGCGAAGAGACCCTTTCGACCCGGAATGCTGAATAGCGCTATTGGTAGCGCATCCCTTCTGCGCGCCTTCATCAGCGCATCTTTGCTCTTAAACCTGAGCACGCGCGCGACTTCTTCCGAGGTGAGAAGAGCGCCGTAGCGTGTGAGAAGGTCTTGGCGGAGCGCCGAAATAGCAGCCATGGGAGGCGTAGGGCTTGGGTCAGGTAGGCCTACAGTAAGGCGCGCGCTTTGTGTTCGCAAGCGGCTGATATTAAAGAAAAAAAAGAATCAATTGTCTTGGCAAATTGGAAGGATTGCGGGTGGTTGGTTCTAATCCACGATCCGGTTTATTCGATTCGATTGGGATGCTCACAGGTGCTCTGACTTAGGCGGCCGCCGCCTTCTAGACCCTCGTGGTGCTCCTAGGTAAAGACTGACCACCATCTATGGTGACCGGTCCGGTCTCTCACTAGCTATGCTGAGCCGCACAGAAACCTTGGATGCGTTGGCGGAGGAGCCTGGCCAGCCTGCACTCAACTCGGAGACGTTTTCGCCGGCTCCAGGCATGCGCTCACTGATGAACAGGTGGCTGGTGCAAGAGAACTGATGGACTCGATCCTGAAGCACCACATCAGCGGGTAGGCGCATTGGGGGGGAGGGGGCTGGATAATGAACCCAACGCGGACCGTGATCGGCCGCTGACAGGCCCTACACCATCGGTGTTGGGAATCAGAGGGCAGGCCACCGTAGCGAGCGGGCAAGGAGTTTATATTGGCTTGGAGAGATTTCTGGCACAGCGGAACGTGCTACGGCTTGACCCATCTCAACGACGTGGAATGCGTGATCGACCTAGACGGCACACCTGTAACGGTGCGCTATACGTTCGGCCCGCACACCTTTACCGATGAGAAGGAGAACGGGCCGCACTTCCACCCCGTAAGGCACGAACGGCGGTATATCTGCCGCCGGCGACACGCCTTGAGCTTCGAGGTGGTGCCCTTCATGCAGCAGCAGTTCCTGGAGGGCCACGTTCGGCAGCACTTCAGCCGCAATGGCGAGCAGTGGTTCACCACCGAGCTGGACGGAGCGGCGGTCTTCACGGCCATCCAAAAATCGGTGGATGCAGATTCGGAAATCAAGGTCCGAGTGATCTCGTCCTACCCGCTCGATCGGGGCCTCCAAACCTTGCCTACCCACGGAGCGCTCTACAAGGTGCGCACCCTGTTCAAGCGCAAGTTGGTAGGGAGATAAAAAAGGGCGCCCCGGTAGGGCGCCCTCGGTATTTCAATATCGGTAAGCTCTTCGGCAGCTATACTGCCTATCCCGCACCAGGCTGGGGATGGATCTAAAGATCCCTCGATGCACCACTCCTGTTTCCAGGCTCCGGTCGGTGGTGCCCTGCTATTGTCGGCCCCCGAGTGGCGCGCAGACTGGTCATGGATAGAACAATGTGTTGCGCATGCGTAACGGCTGCGTAACGCATGTGCCGCCCCTTCGTTGGCCCCGTGGAGCACTGCCGCCCTGTACACGATCGGCCAGCAGCGGAACACGCGTCGGAGGGAATCTTTCATCCAGTCAATTAGTAACTTTACTAACATTTCCGTCTCTCGCGATGAGACTACGCCCAGCCAGAGTTCCCGCCATGCGGGCCTCTCACTAATCCCCACACGATCGCCACCTTAATCGGCGCCGCCGCCATTGACGGGCCAGCGCATTTCGTTCCCTTGGCCGGCGCACGCGCCCGCTTGGGCTTCCCCTCCCCCCGCTGACGACTTCATGGACGAAGCAGTCGATCTGCACCGTCTCTTGGTCCGGCGGCAACCTTCCTGTACGGCGCAGACGGTCGGTCCATGCTGGGGGTCGGCATCAGCGACGRCGACATTCTTGTGATTGACCGATCCGTCCAACCGCAACCCGGCGACTTGGAAATTGCCATCTGGGRCGGCACTCAGCCTACGTGCAAGGCGCTCCAGGTGTTCGAGCACCATCTGGAGCCACGCCCCGGTTTAATCGAATCGATTGGGACGTTACTTTGACTTGGCGCCCGACGCCTTCGAGATCCTTGTGGTGCTCCTAGGTAAAGACTGGCCACCATTTATGGTGGCCGGTCTCCCACTAACTATGCTGAGTCGCACACCGGTGTGCGTGGCTTGGCGGGACAGGTGGGACCGGCGGCCGGCAGGGGGATTGTGACGGCCGGCCAACGCCTCGCTCTGGAAGCGGCTACCCCATGCGTACCGCCGGATTCTCGCGGGCCGGGGCGTCCTGCTGCTGATCCAGGACCTGCACGGTCGCCTGCTGGCGCTCCGCACTGGCCACCTCCAACTGCTGCAGTGATTGCGCGACCGGCGTCTGCACGGCCACGTCGGTGGGCATGGATGCGCGGCGGTGCGCAGGGTCGTTCAGGTCGCCCTGCACCACGAAGACCGTGCGCCCGGCAGCGCTGTCTGCCGTCTGCACGCTCAGCACGATGTGGTCGGCCCGCTCCAGATTGCTCTGGCGGGCCAGGGCCATCACGCTGGCGGTCAGACGCTCGCTGCTCTCATCGGGCGCGCGGCCGGCCTGCGCATCGAGGGCGGCCACGCCCTGGCGAACCTGCTGCAGCAAGCCGTACTCGGGGTGGCCCGGGCCGATGTCGGCCAGCCGGGTCGGCGGGTGCCGCTCACCCGGGACGCCATCAACCGACGCGGTCAGCGGACTGCGGGTGATGCTGCGGTAGGGGTCATCGGCATGGAACTGGGTGGCTTTGTGCTGCCGCTCCAGGCGCACCTCGCGTGCATCATCGAGTTCGGCGATGCGATGGGGGCGGGTTTCCTCCCGCATGGACAGGTGACCGCCGCCGCTGCTCACGTTGACCCACTTCTGGTCGCGTTCGAAGTACATCGCGTAGGCGCTGTTGCCGCCGATGACATTGGGGTCGACCGAGGCGCGGCCTTCGAGGGCCTGCGTAACCTCATGTGCGGTCAGCCTGCCCAGATACGCGCCGCCGGCTACCCAACCCATCTGCTGAATCGCGTCAACGCTGGTGTCGCGCACGCGAGGGCCGCCGAGATAGTCGTTGTCGAGCATGTTCGACCAGATCTGCTCCAGCTTCTGGGGCCCGCTCTTTTCCAACGCGGCCTGCAGCAGCACACGGGGTGTCCAACAGTTGGGGTCGAGGCGATGCTGCTCGAATGCGCGATCGTGAGCGACCATGACGTCCTTGCCAGGAAGATTCAGCGCCAGATCCGGACGCTCGTTCTCAGACCAGTACTTTCGTAGCGCAAGATCCTGCTTGAGCAGCGTTTGCCCGAAAGACTCCCACTGTCGCTCGCTCAACTCGGCATTGGGGAAGCGTGATCCACTATCGTGCTGCGCTTGGGCGTAGTCCTGTGCGTAACTGTTGGCTACGCGGCCTGGCAGGCTGTCGTTGCGAACAACGCCGAGTGCCAACGTGCCGTAACCATCCGAACCGGGCAGCTGTGAAAGATAGTTCCAATACAGCTCCCGATTACCTGTGCTGGCATAGCTGCTCAGGATTCTGATGTCGCGCTGTGTCAATCCACTCATGCCTTACTCCCTGTAGGTGCTGTGGCTACCTGACCTTGGTGTGTGTCAGGACGTCCCGCACCGCATCTTCCATGCGCTTCCAGTCCTTCAAAAATGCTCGCTTGTAGTTAAGGGTGATCGACAGCTTGCTTCCCACATCCACGAAATAGTGTACGCAGCCGGCCGCAACTGGATCTGCGTCGTCAACCACATTGCCACCGTCCAGTCGCACACCATCCCCGCGGAAGGTGGGGCTTTCGCATTTGATGAAGCTGGTGAGGTCACCCTCCGCGCCGCGTGCAACGTACCAGTCGTCCTCATAGGCGAGATTGCGAACAGGCGGTTTCCCATAGCGCGCTTCATAGTCCTTCGAGTAAGCGGCCATCTTCGCCTCGTCAATAGCGTAGGGGGTCAATCCCAACGTCTCCGGCCCGGCTACGCGAAGGTCGAGACGGTCTCTTGGATCGCGACGCTCCACCGATTCGGCTTCGGTAACGGCTTCATTGGAGGAAAGCCGCGACAGGGATGTCTCGATGGGAATTCTGTCGATGTAGTTGATCGACACCGATATTTCCTTCCGGAAATCATTCGTCCGAGGATTCGCACGCGCCCCCGGCGGCGTCGGCGTCATATCCGGCCATTCAATGACAAGGGTCACGCCCTCGCCTGGCCACGGCGCAATTTGGCTGTCCAGGTAGTTGGCTGGAATGCGGAAGGTAGTCGGGCCCAGCTTCACATCCACTGGCGCATCGGAATAGGTATGGCCGTTGATGGTTCTACCGGTATGTGCAGGTTCCGACATGGCTGAACTCCCTTTCTGTTCGGTGGGCGGCGTCCTTGCGCACGCGCAGGCGCTGACAGCAACGGCAAGCGCCAGCGTCAGGCACGACCCGGATCTCATCACGCGCATGGGGACAGTCCATTGCTTGGTTTGGARCCAACTATAGGCAAACTGACCGTCATGGGACAGCGACGGATTCAGGGTCATGGCACATAACCTGCGCGCTGACGCATTGGACCCCTGTGGCTAGAGTTGTCAATTGGCCTTGGTGCTTTCCAGTACGTTCCGTACTGCGCCCTCCATGCGCTTCCAGTCCTTCAGGAAGGCGCGCTTGTAATTCAAGGTGATGGACAGCTTGTTCTCGACATCCGAAAAATAGTGGAAGCACCCGGCTGCAACAGTGCCTTCCTCGTCAACGACCTGATCGCCCTCCAGTCGCACGCCGTCTCCGCGGAACGAGGTGCTCTCGCACTTGATGAAGGTGGTCAGAGCGCCTCTGGGATCGCGCGCAACGTACCAGTCATACTCACTGGCAGCGTTGCGGGCGTACGGCTTTCCGTAACGGGCTTCGTATGCCTTAGAGTAGACCGCCATCCTCGCTTCATCGATGGCGTAGGGCGTAAGTCCCAACTTCTCAGGGTGTGCCACGCGCAGATCAAGCCGATTCTTCGGATTTCCCCGCTCCACTGAGCCGGCTTCGGTGATGGCCTCATTGGAGGAAAGCCGTTCCAGCGAAGTCTCAATGGGAACCCGGTCGATGTAATCGATCGACACCGCAATCTCCTTCCGGAAATCATTCGTCCGAGGATTCGCCCGCGCACCTGGCGGCGTTGGTGTCATATCCGGCCATTCAATGACAAGCGTGACGCCTTCGCCGGGCCATGGTGCAATCTGGCTGTCCAGGTAATTGGCGGGAATGCGGAAGGTCGTCGGCCCCAGCTTCACATCCACCGGCGCATCGGAATAGGTATGGCCGTTGATGGTGCGGCCAATCTGCGTAGCCCCGGGCACCGTTCCATCCGGCTCCTGGCCGGTGGACGGCGGACGCGTGCAGGCCGTGGCGGTCACCGCGACGGCGAGCGCAAGTGCCAGGCACCGCCCGGATGACATTACGCGCATTGAGCATTCCATTGCTTGGTGTGGCGCCAACTATAGGTAACCTGTGCGCCACGGACCAGCCATGAAGCCGGGTGGCGGCGCCGCCGGAGCAACGCTGGCGATGCGGCGCCCGACCGATAAATCGTTTCGATTCAAACCATCGACAGTGCCGGGAGATCATGACCAATGCGCGGTTCAACGCTTTCGTGGCTGTTTCTCGGTCTCGCCCTGTTGGGCGGGCCGACGCGTGCGCAGGACGTCCCGGTGCCTGCCCACCTTTCCGACGACGCGCTGCCATCGCCGCTGGATCGATTGCTGCGCGACTACGAGCATGCGTGGCGGGCAGGCGATGCGGCCGCGCTTGCAGCGCTGTTCGCCGAGGACGGTTTCGTGCTGCAGAACCATCGGCCGCCGATCCGCGGTCAGCAGGCCATCCGCGCGGCCTACGAGGCAGGGTTCAAGGGAAAAGGTGGCGGGCCATTGCAACTGCGTGCCCTGGCCTATTCCACCGACGCCACCACCGGGYACATCATCGGTGCATACCGCTACGGCGCAGGCGGCGAGGTGGGGAAGTTCACGCTGACATTGCAGCGCATGCCCGGCCAGCCGTGGAAGATCTTCTCGGACATGGACAATCTGAACGCGGCGGAGAAACGCGCAGGCGTGGAGTGACGTCTGCGGCGCTGCCGACGGCTGTCAGCCCTGCAACCGCGCGACGGCATCCAGCGCGGTGATGTCCCCGTCGTCGAGAACAAGGTCTGCCGATGCCATGTTCTCGCGCAGGTGATCCACCGACGAGGTCCCCGGGATGAGCAGGATGTTGGGCGAACGGCGCAGCAGCCACGCCAGCGCTACCTGCATCGGGGTAGCGTGCAGTTTCGCTGCGATGGTCGAAAGCGCGGTGGACTGCAACGGGCTGAAGCCGCCCAGCGGGAAGAACGGCACGTAGGCGATGCCATCCCGCGCCAGCGCATCCACCAAGGCATCGTCGTTGCGATGCACCAGGTTGTACTGGTTCTGCACGCAGGCGATGTCGCAGAGCGCGCGCCCCTCCGCGACCTGGGTGGCGGTGACGTTGCTCAGACCGATATGGCGGATGAGGCCGCGCTGCTGCAACTCGGCCAGCACCGTGAGAGAGGGCGCGATCGACCCCTCGGCCGGGGCCATGACGTTGAACATGCAGCGCAGGTTGACCACGTCCAGCACCTCCAGGCCCAGGTTGCGCAGGTTGTCATGCACGGCGCGGGTGAGTTCGGCGGCGGACATCGTCGGCAGCCACTGGCCCTCGGCACCGCGCCTGGCGCCCACTTTGGTTGCGATGGTCAGCCCCGCGCGATAGGGATGAAGGGCCTCGCGGATGATCTGGTTGGTGATGTGCGGGCCGTAGAAATCGCTGGTATCCAGATGGTTGACGCCCCGCTCGACCGCCTCGCGCAGCACGCGCACGGCGGCATCGCGGTCTTTCGGTGGGCCGAAGACGTGGGGGCCTGCCAACTGCATGGCCCCGTATCCCAGGCGGGCAACGGCACGATCGCCAAGGGTGAAGGTGGGCAGAGCGGGCTGGTCGGTCATGGCGGGAACTCTTGGCGGGGATGGAGAAAATCTAGGGCCGGGACGGCTGTGCGACAATCCGATATAAAGCGAACGGGCTGTCCGGAGAGGCGAACAATGAGCACGCGGCTGGGCGATATGCAGGCCTTCGTCCTGGTGGCGCGGGCAGGGGGCTTCCGCGAAGCGGCCAGAGCGGCCGACCTCAGCGCGTCCCACCTGAGCGAGGCGGTCAAGCGCATCGAAGCCCAGCTCGGTGTGAGACTGCTCAATCGCACCACCCGCAGCGTGGGACTCACCGATGCGGGCAAGGTGCTGCTGGCACGCGCCGAGCCGGCCCTGCGGGAGCTGGATACCGCGACCGACGCGATCAGTGCCTTCCGCAGCACGCCGACAGGAACGCTGCGGCTCAATGTGCCGGTCAGTGCGGCGCGCCTGGTATTGCCGGCGATCCTGCCGCCTTTCATGGCCGCGCATCCGGACATCAGCGTGGAGGTCCTCACCCAGGAGAGTTTTGTTGACGTCATCGCGGCGGGGTGCGATGCCGGCATCCGCTATGGCGAGCGCCTGCAGCAGGACATGATCGCCATGCCGATCGGGCCGCGGGTGCAACGCAGCGCGACGGCAGCGGCACCGTCTTACCTGGACCGTCGCGGGCGGCCTGCGCACCCGCGTGATCTGTTCGATCACGACTGCATTCGCGGGCGGTTTCCCAGTGGCGCGGTGTCCGAATGGGAATTCGAGCGGGGCGGGGAAGTGGTGACCATCGTCCCGCGCGGGCAGCTGCTGGTGGAGATTGGAGGGGGCGTCGATCTTGCGGTAGCGGCTGCCGCAGCCGGCAGCGGCATCATCCATTTGTTCGAGGATTGGCTGCAGCCGTCTCTCAGCGCCGGTGTACTGGAGCCGGTGCTGCAGTCGTGGTGGCAGTCATTTCCCGGTCCTTTCCTTTACTACCCCAATCGAACCCTCGTGCCCCCGCCGCTCAGGGCCTTCATCGATTTCATCAAGGCACAAGCCGGGTGAGCGTGTTGCGGTGCGTACGCCGCGATGCAGTAAACGCGGAAAGGGTTGCCATGACCTACGGGGCTTCCCATCGCGTGGTAACGCGAGCAGCATCGCCGACAGGCAAGGCACCGGCCATTGCACGGAGGCACCATGATCAAATACATCGGTAGCATCGTCTTCCTTGGCCTGTGCAGCGCCAGTGCGCTCGCCGCCGGCCCGGCCTATCAACCCGGCTTTCACCCGGAGCAGTTGAAGGGGCCGCCGGCCGGCCGCCCCAACGAGGTGCTGGTGCTGGGCTCGCCGCACCTGTCGGCACTGCCGAAAACCTTCGCACCGGCGCAGCTGGAACCGCTGCTGGCGCGCCTGGTCGCATGGAAGCCGGAGGCGATCGCCGTCGAGGCGGTATCCGGGCTGCAGTGCGACTTCATGCGCCGGTCTCCCGCGCGTTATGCCGACAGCGTCGGCAGCTATTGCGTYGATACCGGCCCGGCCCAGCGCGCGACAGGCCTGGACGTGCCGGCCGCAAACGCCGAAGCCGAGCGGCTGCTGGCAACCTGGCCGGCCACGCCGAGTGCGGCGCAGCGGCGACGGCTGGCCGCGCTCTGGCTGGCCGCCGGTGAACGCAACTCGGCGGTGGTGCAATGGTTGCGCCTGGCACCGCAGCAGCGCATTGCGGCCGACAGCCTGACCGATGAACTGGTGGCCTACCTGGACAAGCGCCTGCAGCGCCGCGATGAATCCGTGCTGGTAGCTGCCACGCTTGCCGCGCGGCTGGGGCTGGAGCGGGTGTGGGCGGTGGATGACCACACCGCCGATGCGACCTCGCCCAAGGAGGTGGAAGCGGCGGCCGGTGAAGCCATCCAGAAGGCGTGGGACAACCCGTACACGAAGGCCCGCGCCGATGCGGACATTCCGCTCTACGCCCATCTGGACACCCCCGACGGGATGCTGGCGATCTACCGCGCGTACAACGCCCCGGAGGCCGCGATGCAGACCTACATGAGCGACTTCGGCGCGGCCCTGGTCGAGCCATCGCCACAGGGGTTCGGGCGCAATTACGTGGGTTACTGGGAAACCCGCAACCTGCGCATGGTTGCCAACATCCGCGACGTGCTCGGGCAGACGCCTGGCACGCGCATGCTGGCCATTGTGGGCGCATCGCACAAACCGTATTACGAGGCCTACCTCAACCTGATGCATGACGTGCAGCTGGTGGATGCCGAGGAGGTGCTGCATTGAGTGAGGAGGAACGCCGCTGTAGCGTTTGCCGTCGAGCGCTCGCTGTCCGATCACCTTATGATCTGAAACAGTCGGGAATCAGGAAGGCCGTATGTCCAAGAGAATGAGTTGGCTGGCTGTGTTCGTCCTCGCACTCAGCGTCTGCGCACCGGCAAGTGCGGCGCGCAATGTCGCCTCCGACATCCGGGCCATCGAGCAGGTGGTGGAATCGTTTCGGACATCGCTGATCCACAAGGACAAGGCGGCCTATATGGCGCTGTTCTTTTCCGACAAGCCAGAGAACGTCGGCTGGCAATTCGTCTCGGAGGATGCGCGCCTTAAGGAGATCCGCACGTCGAAGCCTGACGCGATCAAGGCACGTCGCATTCCGTCCAACAACTTTGTCGCCCTGATCGATGAGGTGGTTGGCACTGCGGAGCCTAGGGAGGAGACGTTCTCCAACGTGAAGATCGACACCGATGGCGACGTGGCGTCGGTGTCGTTTGACTACGCGTTCCTGGCCAATGGCGCGAAGACCAACTGGGGGAAGGAAATGTGGCAACTGGTCCGGACCGAGCAGGGCTGGAAGATCTTCTCGGTGGTTTACTCCATCAGAGACAAGCGAAGCGATCCTGCGGGCTGAGCCCATTGAATCCGATGGTCGGCGGTCTGCTGCGCGCCATGGCATCCTCCACACCTCGCCTCGCGGGTTCGATCTTCAGGACCCGGCGATCACGCTCTCAAGCACGTCTACCGCCGTGAATATGAACAGACTACTGTCGCTCCTGGTGTTCCTGCTGTTCTCCTCAACGGCCAATGCCATCGTCATTCGAGACGATGTCGATGACGCGCAGTACCGGGTGCCGGCGTCTGAGTTTCCCGCGTTGGTCGACATGCCCGGTGAAGGCCATGGCGTGCTGGTTGCGCCGCAGTGGGTGGTCACCGCCGCCCATACCATCCCACAGCACTCGGATCTCAAGCGGGTAGCGATCAACGGGGTCGACCGGGACGTAGAGCGCGTTGTCGTGCACGCCGGCTACAAGCCGCTGCCGCAGGCCTTGATCGATCAGGCGACGGCGACCGGCGAGGCCATGCTGATCGTGGTGTTTCTTGCAGCAGGCGATGACATCGCGCTGATCAAGTTGGCGCGCCCGGTGACCGATGTGGCGCCTGTCGCGCTGTACAAAGGCACTGAAGAGTACAACCAGCGCGTTAAGATGCTGGGCAAGGGCGCTACGGGCACCGGTGCCACCGGGCAAGATCCCAAGGCCAGCCATCGCGGCGAGTTGCGGCGCGCGTTCAACCAGGTCTCCAGCGCCTACGACCGCTGGTTCTGCTATGTGTTCGACAAGCCGCCCACGGGGCTACCCCTGGAAGGCGTGCTGGGCAACGGGGACAGTGGCGGTCCCGTGCTTGTGCAGGACGGCGGCCATTGGGTGCTGGCGGGGCTGGCCTCATGGAAATTCGTGGAGGGCAATGTGCTGACGGCCTGGCCCGGGCGTTATGGGCAGATCAGCTGCAACGTGCGTTTGAGCTACTACCGCGGGTGGATTGAGGGTGTACTTTCTGGCGAATCCGGATCGGCCCACTGACCGCGTTACGCGATGCCGGCAGTGAAGCGCACTGGCGGCCATCCTGCGGTACAGACCAAAGACGTTCGCTGGGTGCAATCGCTTTCCTGCAGGTCACTTGCCCCATCACCCTGCGAAAGCAAGGATGCCTTCCATGTCGACACCGCAACATTCACACCGTCGCGCGCACCAGAGCGCTGCTGAAGCTTCCGCCACGCGCGTAACCGCCACCGGACGGGATGAGCCGTACCCCGTCAAACGCCTTGTCATGGCGCGTCAGCGAGGGACCCGGCCGGGTCCTCCTGCAATGCGGTCTGGATCGATCCGGCCAGGTCGCTCCGGGTGAACGGCTTGGCCAGGATCGCAATGTTCCGGCCAAGCGCACCGCTGGCATCGAGGTCGCGCGGGTAGCCGGAGGTGAACAGCACATGCAGGCCGGGATTTCGCGCCAACGCCCGTTTGGCCAGCTCCCACCCGGACATGCCGGGCATCACGATGTCCGAGAACAACAGGTCCACGCTGACATCGGTACGCTCCAGAAGTCGCATGGCAGAGGGGCCGTCATGCGCTTCCAGCACGCGGTAACCGAGCTGGCGCAGGGTTTCCACGGTGTAGGCGCGGACATCGTCGTTGTCTTCGGCGACCAGGATCGTGGTGTCCTCCAGGACCTCGTAGAGTCCCTGTCGCGGTTCGCCGAGCGGCCGATCATGCGGCAGCGGCGCCGACGAACGCGGGAACAGCATGGTGATGGTGGTGCCGATGCCAGGTGCGGAATCGAGCAGCACGTGACCACCGGACTGCTTGACGAACCCGTACACCATCGACAATCCCAGGCCGGTGCCGCGGCCCACTTCCTTGGTGGTGAAGAACGGTTCGAACACGCGCGCCCTGGTTTCGGCGGACATGCCGTGGCCGCTGTCGCGCACGCGCACCATCGCGTAGTGGCCCGGCGGCACATCGGGGTTCTGGTTGCTGAAATCGTCATCCAGATGGGCGTTGTCCACCTCGATGGTGAGCCGTCCTCCCTCGGGCATCGCGTCGCGCGCGTTGACGGCCAGGTTGAGCACCGAGGCCTCCAGCTGGCTCGGGTCGATCTCCACGCACCAGATGTCCGGGCTGTGCAGCATTTCCAGTTGCACCAGTTCGCCGAGCGAACGCTTGAGCATGTCCTGCATGTCGCTGACCTGCGCGTTGAGGTCCACCGGCAGATTGCGCAGCGGCTGCCGACGCGAGAAGGCGAGCAATCGCTGGGTGACGTTGGCCGCACGCATCACGCCTTTGAGTGCGTTGTCCAGCGAGTGCGCGGCATTGCCGGCGCTGTCGCCGAGCCGGTCGATCAGCAGCTGGGCATACTCCACGTTGCCGGCGATCACGGTCAGGATATTGTTGAAATCGTGGGCGATGCCGCCGGTGAGCTGGCCGACGGCCTCGATCTTCTGGCTCTGGCGGAGGGCTTCCTCGGCCTGGCGGCGCGCGGTGGTCTCCACCGCTTCGGATACCACGGCGGTGACCTTGCCCTGGTGGTCCAGCAGCGGCCGGAAGGAAAATTCGAAGGCCCGCATGCCGGTGGGCAGGCGCAGCTCCAGCTCATGCCGGGAGGCCACCCCTGCGGCGGCCTCAAGCACCGCCTGGCAGACGATCGCCGGTACGCCCTCGGTATCGGCAAACCACGCCGATTCGCAGTAGACCGCACCGCGCACCTCCTGCTTGGTCGCCAGGATGGCGGCCAGCGAGGCGGAGTTGGTGTCGATGATGCGGCCATCCAGGGTCAGCAGATTCTGGTGCTGGAAGCTGGACTCGAACAGCGCCTGCAGCCGGCTTTCGCTGCGGTGCAGGGCCGAGGTGCGCTCGTCGACCTGGCGCTCAAGCGATTCGTTGCTGGCTTTCAGCAACGACTGCGCCTGCTTCAATTCGCTGATGTCGCGGGCCATGGCGTAGTACCCCATGACCGTGCCGTCGGCGGTGAGCTCGGGCACGCAGTCGACCTGGGCATAGCGCGGCGTGGCGCCGTTGCGGTGGGACAGCGTTTCGAAGCTGACCTTCTGGCCCAGCAGCACCTTGTCCAGGTGCTGCTGCATCTGCGCGAACGCCTCATCGCCGACGATCTCGCGCGCGTGCATGCCGATCAGGCTTTCCGGGTCGCGCCCGTGCCATTCGAAATAGGCCTGGTTGGCGAACCGGTAACGGTGGTCCTGACCGAAATAGGCGATCAGCGCCGGCAGCGAATCGGTGATCAACCGCAGCCGCTGGTGGCTGTCGTGCAGCTCGGCCTCCACGCGGGCCAGCCGGCGTCGCTCCTGGGCCTCGCCGATGGCGCGGACGATGGCATCGGGCAGCCGCTGCAGCCGCGACTTGACCACATAGTCGCGGGCACCGCGCCTGAGCGCCTGGACCGCGAGTTCTTCGGTCAGGGTGCCGGAGACGAAGATGAAGGGGATTTCCGGGGCGACCTCGCACGCCAGCGCCAGCGCGGCGTCGCCGTCGAAGCCGGGCAGTACATGGTCGGCCAGGATGACGTCGAACGCACCGCCGCGCAGGGCATCGAGCATTCCCTGGTGGGACCAGGTGCGTTCAACGGCAAAGGGCAGCCCGGCGCGGCCCAGCTGCAGTGTGATGAGTTCGGCATCCAGCGCATTGTCCTCGACCATCAGGATGCGGATTGGCGTGCCTGGTGCTGCTTCAGCCATCTTTTCTGCTCTTGGCGCCGAACAGGGTCCCGTGCGGCGGTGGTTGATTGGTGATGCCCCAGAACATGCCCAGGCCCTGGATGGCCTCCAGGAACTCCTTGAAGTCCACCGGCTTGACCACGAAGGCGTTCACGCCCAGCTCGTAGCTGCGGATCAGGTCCTGTTCTTCGCGCGAGGAGGTCAGCATCACCACCGGCGTGCTGCTCAGCGCGGCGTCTGTACGTATTTCACGGAGCACGTCCAGCCCATTGAGCTTGGGCAGTTTCAGGTCCAGCAGTACCACCACCGGGCCGCCATGCATGGCGCCCGCGTAGCGGCCCTGGCAACGCAGGTACTCAAGCGCTTCCACGCCGTCACGCACATGGGTGACGTCATTCAGCAGCTGGCAGCGGGCGAGGGCGGCCATGGTCAGTTCAGCGTCTTTCGGGTTGTCTTCCACGAGCAGGATCGGTCGCAGATCTCTCATACTTTGTCTCCAGTAGCGAAGGGGATGGTGAAGAAGAATGTCGCCCCGACGCCTACCTCGCCTTCGGCCCAGGTGCGGCCGCCGTGGCGGGTGATGATGCGGTGCACGTTGGCCAGGCCGATGCCGGTGCCTTCGTATTCGTCTGAATGGTGCAGGCGCTGGAACACGCCGAAGAGTTTGTCCACGTAGCGCATGTCGAACCCGCAGCCATTGTCGCGGACGAAGAACACCTCTTCGGTGTCGGTGCGCTGATGCCCCACCTCGATGACCGGCTGGGGCGTGTCGCGGGTGAATTTGATCGCGTTGGCCAGCAGGTTCTGCCAGACCAGCCGCAGCATGCCGGGGTCGGCCTGGACACGCGGCAGCGGCGGCACCGCCCACTGGATGGAGCGTCCGGCATATTCCATGTCCAGCTTGTGCCGGACATCCTCGACCAGGGCGGTCATGTCCATGGAAATCTGGCCCATCGTCGACCGGCCCATCTGCGAGAAGCTGAGCAGGTCATCCACCAGTGTTCCCGCAGATTGTGCAGACTCGACGATGGTGTCGAGAAATCTCTTTTCTGAATCGTTCAATCTGTCGCTGGCCGAGGCCCAGAGCAATTCCGAATAGCCCACGATGTGGCGGAACGGTGCGCGCAGGTCATGGCTGACCGAGTAGGAGAAGGCTTCCAGCTCCTTGTTGCTGCGCAGGAGCTGCTCGTTGAGCGCGGCCATTTCCTCGGCCTTGCGCAGCACGATGTCCACGATGGCCGCGCGCAGTTCCAGCGCGGCATCGCGATCGACCGCGTTCCAGGGCGATGACTGCCGGCGCACCGTTTCCTTCCAGCCTTCAAAGGACGTGCGCGGGGTAAGCGCGACGGTCGCTTCCTTGCGCGGGTCGCCGCCCCAGCGCACGGTACGGATGACCTCGGGGCGGAACCACAGCACGTAGCTGTCATGCACCTGCGAAATGGAAATGGCCAGTACGCCGCTGGCGACGTCGGCGAAGGCATCGGCATCCGTCCACAGGGACGGCAGGCGTTCGGTACAGAACAGATCGCCTTCGCGCTGCTGCGCGGCCAGCCACTGCACCAGGTGCATCACCTGTGCCTGGCTGGGGCAGTCGCCATGCAGGATGCACTCGCCCCGGTGCACGATCGCCGCGCCGGACGACTCGGTCAGCGCCAGCAGGCTGCGCTGGTCGCGACCGAGCGCGGCCATGAAATCCTGGTCGCCGGCCATGCGTGCGAGCAGCCGCACCTGGATGGCCCGGCGCGCGATGCGTTGTTCCACGCCCAACGCGCGTTCTTTCAACGCGATCTGGAGGGAGAGGATCTGGCCGATGAATTCACAGGCGGTGCGCACGTGATAGGGCACCCGCCGTGGGGTCCGGTTGTGGCAGGAGATCAGCCCCCACAACTGGCCTTCGCGCAGCAGCGACACCGACATCGACGCGCCGGTGCCCATGTTGCGCATGTACTGCAGGTGCACGGGGGACACGCTGCGCAGCGAAACCGGACTGAGGTCGGTGGGCGGGGAATCGGCCAGGGCGGCGCTGCGGACCAGCGGCACGGGCTGGTAATGGCTGTCGGCAATCAGCCGGACCCGGTTCTGCCGGTACAGCTCGCGTGCCTGGGCGGGGATATCCGACTCGGGGAAGCGCAGGTCCAGGTAGCTGGGCAGTGCGTCGTTCCTGTCTTCGGCAATGACCGCGCCATTCCACTCTTCGTCAAAGCGATACACCAGCACGCGGTCCAGGCCGGTGAGCTCGCGGACCTGCGCGGCGGCGAGATCGCACAGTTCGGCCAACGTGGCCGCGCGCTCGATCGCGCCCATGAAGTGGCGGATCGAGGGATACAGATCCTCCAGCGAGCCCGGCTCACCGGGCACCGGCGCTTCGAGTTCGACGATGAGGGTGTCGCCCACGCGGTGGGCCTGCACATGATGCGCGCCGTGCCCGCCGATCGCGTGGGCGCCGAGGAACTGCGAGGTGTCCTGTGCGATGGCTTGCAGGGCCGGCCTGCACCGCGCCAGTGCGCCGCCCAGAACAGTGTCGATGGGCTGGCCGAGCGGATCGCCGAATGTCTCCAGCAGCTCTTCGCGCGCGACCGCGCGCGCAGTGACCACCAGCGATGCCGGCTCCAGCACGAGGATCAGGCCGTAGGGCTGTATGGCGCCGGGCGTGCGTATCGGCTCGCTGGCGCAACCGCTGAGATCCAGGGGTTTTTCGCCGGACTTCCAGGATGACATGCTGTTGACCCCCACCAATTGCCGTGACTAGACCGCTCGAAGGACACCGCCGATCGATTGCCCGGCGAGCACCGGTCACTCTCTCTTGGTGTGACACGACGCACATAGCTTCGCATATCAGGTCTGCCGAACCGGTGACGATGCAGCACGGCGGAGGCGCGTGCAGGGCACGCGCAAATGCTGCGGCCTCAGTCGGACGCGTCGGCGACATACCGGGCGACACGTTCGAATGCGGCATCGGCCCCCTGCAGCAGCAGGGCCTCCTGGCGCTCATCGAGCGCTATCGCATCGAGTTCGGCGGTGAACGTGCGCCAGGCCGTGGCCACACCTTCCTGCGCAGGCGCCAGGTGGCGCGCACCAAAGTGCGGGTGCAGCCCCAGCCCGGCGGCCATCTTCAGGATCACCGCGCCACCGAGTGCCGAGCCCTCCACGACGTAAAGCCAGCCGAGCCGGTACGCCAGGGGCCCCGCGACCGGGTCTGCCGTGTGATCCGCGGGCGCGTCTGCGGCGAGATCGGCCAGGTCGCGTTCGATCAGGGCAATGCGTTGCCGTCCCTGCACACTGGGCAGCCGCTGCAGGATGTCCGGGCAGGCGTACAGGCCCTGCACGTCGGCATGCAGACGATGCTGGACACGGACGAAGCGGGCGAATGCCGCGCGGCTGGCGAAGATGTCCATCCCCAGGATCCGCGCATCGACGCGCCGATGGGCCTGGTCGGTGGCGGCCTTCAGACGTTGCGCACGTGACGTAAATGACGCGCCGGGTACGGAACGGACGGTGGGCTGCGATGACGGCACAGGGGGCAAGGAGTGGAAGGCGGACACCTATCGTATCAAGGCCGCTGGCACGCCTTTACGGGTCGATCCGGGTGGAGTCGACCCGCTTGCGCCCTTCCTGGGTGAGGTCGATGTCGCCATCTTCGGCCTGCGCCGCGTAACCGGCATTGACCGCCCAGTTGGCGTCCTCATCGGAAATCGGCCGGGTGGCGTTGATGTCATCCAGGATGCGGCGCTGTTCGGCGGTGAGGCTCACGTTGGCGACCTGTCGGCGCCCAGCGCGGGCACATCCTGCCGGGCACGGATGGCGCGGCGGTGATTTATCCACCACACCAGGCCCGGCAGCCCATACAGGACGGCGCCGACCAGCAGAAAGATCTTGAATGCGGTGTTCATGATGTGTCGATGTTCACGGGCGACAGCTGCAGTTCAGCAGATTCCCCGTGAGCGCAGCCGGCCAGCGGCCGGCACTACCCACCGGCAGGCGCAGCCGGCCAGCGGCCGGCACTACCCACCGGCAGGCGCAGCCGGCCAGCGGCCGGCACTACTTCATGTTGGGCCCACATTGGCTTTGTATTGTCGTTCGGATCCGCTGCGAGGCCCCGCAGCACCCGCACTGGAGCGACGATGCCCCGCGACGAACCCGCCGAAACGACCGCCAGCACGGCCCCGTCCCCCGCACGGCGCCTGCGCCGCTGGCTGATCCGCCTGCTGGTCCTGGCCGCCTGCGCGCTGGCGGTGGGCATGCTGTGGAACAGTCGCTGGGCAGAGGTGCCGCGCGCGCTGTGGAGCCTGTCGCGGCTGCCGCCGCCGCGTGCGCTGCCGGTGCCGGTGGAGGGGGTGAAGGCCCGGCGCATCGCCGATACCTTCGGCGCGCCGCGCGGGCGCGACCGTACCCATGCCGGCGTGGATATCTTCGCCAAGCGCGGCACTGCCGTGCGCAGCGCCAGCGACGGGGTCGTGGTGGATATCCGCGAGGGCGGCCTGGGCGGGCGCCAGGTGTGGGTGCTGGGTCCGGCGCGCGAGCGCTACTACTACGCCCATCTGGAGGGCTGGCGGGAGGGGTTGGTGCGCGGTGAGGTGGTCAGTGCCGGCACCGTGCTGGGCTATGTCGGCGACAGCGGCAATGCCAAGGGCACGCCGCCGCACCTGCACTGGGGCATCTATGGTGCCGATGGCGCGTACGACCCGCTGCCGTTGTTGCGCGCGTGGAAACCTGCACCGGTCGGCGCCGCACCGCGCAGCGAATGAGTGCGCGGCTCGACGGCGTTGACCGACCGACGTGCTAGCGGTTGGATCGCGCACCTTCCGGCACGAGGGCTTCATCAAACAGATGGGTCGCCTGCAGGATCGCGGCCGCGTGGGTGTCCTCGCGCGGTACCGTGCCGGTGCACAGCGCAGGCATGACCCGCCGCCCGGCATCGGTGCAGGTAGCCAGGAAATCGTAATGGCCCACGTCGGGCGCGGTGCGCAGCCCGGCAGACGGGCTCAGCGCGGCGACCACCTCGGCGTTGGTGACCGGCGGGGCTACCTCATCCGCATCCCCGGCCAGGATCGACATCGGTTGCTGCAGCTTCCGTAGTTGGTCCGGCGGGAAGGCCTGCACGATCGCCGGGGCCATCAGGAACACCGCGCCGATCCCGGGGATGCCGTGGTCGTCAGCGGCACGCGCCATGTATGGCGCCAGCGCAGGCGATGCGGCGGCGGCGATGCGTGCCTCCAGGGTCGTGTCCGGCGATTCCAGCTGCGGCCGGCACACGCCATCGTCGGGCTGTGCGCGGCAGAACGCGATCAGCCGTGCCAGGTCCACGCGCGCACCGGCAGCGGCCAGCGCGGTGAAGCCACCGGCCGAGAAGCCGGCCACGCCCACGCGGCGGGCATCCAGGTGCGGGCCCAGTTGCGGGTCGGCCTGCACGGCGGTCAGTGCAGCCTTGAGGTCTTCGGCGCGCTCCCAGATCAGGATGCTGCCGGCCAGTGTCATCGGGTCGATGCCGTTGTTGCCGGGGTGATCCACCGCGATCACCAGGTAGCCCGCGCGCGCCATCGCGATACCGAACCAGCCCATCATCCGCGCGCTGCCGCCGTTGCCGTGCGACAGCAGCAGGGCAGGCAGGCGGCCGGAGACGATACCGGCATCGGCTGCTGCGCTGCCCACGGTGAACAGCGGTGCATCCGGCGGCCCGATGACGATCGGGCGCTCGCGTGCCTCCGGCGTGGCCGGATACCACACGGTGTAGCGCAGGGCGTCGCGCCCGGCGGCATCGCGCACTGCCGCGCTGGGCAGGTGGGCCACGCCATGCCGTTCGCCGACAGGCACCGTCGGCGGCGCGGCCACCGCGGAGGCGCTCACGGCAGCGAGCAGCAGCAACAGCAGTGGCAGGGTCAGGCGCATGCGGTGTCTCCGGTGTGTGGGGTGTCGGCCAGCGGCAGCCAGATCTGCATGCCGCCGTGGCCGGTGGTGTCATCGAAGCGCGCGTCGTAGCGCTCCAGTTCGGGGGCGTCGGCCAGGCTGAGCCCGGCCGACGGCAGGTAGTGGTTCAACAGCCAGTACCAGGTCGAGCGGATGGCCGAGATATGCCCGGCATGCCAGGCCACCACGTAGCGCCGCGCGGGGATGCGGATCGCCTGCCAGCCCGGGGGCAGGTCGGCGAAACCCGGCACCTCGATACCGGCGATGTAGTCGAAGCTGCCTTCCTCGTCGCTGTTGCAGCACACGCCGTAGCTGACCGCCGGTGCCCGTGGGCACTGCATCGCCAGCTGCTGCCATTGCGAAGGAATCGATGCCACCGATGCACCGCGATGCCGCGCGCCGATGCCGGCGACCAGCAGCGCATCGGCGTCGACGATGTTGGGGGGCTGCACACAGGGTTGGGGCACGTCATCGAGCTTGATCGCCTCGACCAGCGTGATATCGCCCAGCCCCTGCGCGCGCACCTGCTCGGGGGTGCGCCCGAACTGCTCGCCGAAGGCACGGGTGAAGGTGGGATGCGAACCATAGCCCGCGTCGAGTGCGACCTCCAGAATGTCGCTGGCGCCGCCGGCCAATCGTCGCGCCGCCTCGCTCAGGCGGCGGCCGCGCAGGTAGCGCACCAGCGAGGTGCCGGTGCTGGCCTGGAACAGCCGCGACAGGTGGAACGGCGACAGGCCGACCACGGCGGCGATGTCGGCCAGCGCGATCGGCGCGGCGTGGTGGCTTTCGATGTACCACAGGGCCCTGCGTGCCGCACTCATGCGGTTCCCTCCCGCTGCACAGGCACGCAGCGTAGCCCAGCGTGGGGACGGGCGCTTGGCCGTTCTTGCTGTGCATCGGTGCGTGCCAGCCTCGCCGCCAGCGCAGGGAATGCGCGGCAGGCAGCGTCGGCCGAGGTCTCAGGAGGCGCTCACGCCACGCCGCGCAGCCACGCCGCGATGGCCTCGCGCAGGCGCGGATGCGGTGGCACGGTGATGCCGAACGCATCGCGCAGCACCACCAGCACGTCGTCCACATCGGTCAGCCGCCGGCGCTCGCTGGGCTGGCCACTGCGGTGCACGGTGTAGACACCGGCGCCGAGCGTTCGCCGCCAGCCGGGGCCGGCCAGCGCTGCCCGCAGTTGCCCGGGGAAGGAGGAGTGCGGATGGGTGCAGACATACCAGTTGCCCACCACGTGATCGATCGCCGCCTGCGGCTGCAGGTCGAAGCGATACAGCGGCCGCCACGCGCCGTCGATCTCCACCTGCAGCAGGTAGTCCCCATCGTGCAGATCCAGCCGGTAGCGCTCATGCGGCGTCGGTTGCGCGAAACGGCTGTCCAGCCGCAGCGGGCCGGTGGGGGTGTTGCCACCGAAGCCGACATCGACGCTGTAGTCCACCGCCTCGATCCGCACCAGCACCAGCATGTGGGTGCGTGGCGTCGGGGTGTCATTGGTCTGTCCCATCACCACCCGCGCGGCGATCGCGCGCGCGTCGAACCCCAGCTGCTGCAGCAACGCCAGGAACAGGCCGCTGAGTTCGTAGCAATAACCGCCACGGCCGTCGTGCAGCAGCTTGTGCTGCACGCTGGGCAGATCGATGGCCACGGCATCGCGCAGCAGCGTGGTCAGGGTCTCGAACGGGAATGTGGCGTTGTGCCGGGCCTGCAGCAGGGCGAGGGTGGCCAGGGTGGGCGGCGGCGGGGCGGCCAGGCCCAGCCGGGCCAGGTAGGCGTTGCGGGTGTGCAGGTCCATCGGTCGGCCATCGGGGTAGGGGTGCCGCCACTGTGGCGGCTCAACCGCGGTTGAGGTCAAGCGCGCCGATTGTCCGCCTGCGGTCATCTTGCCGTCGTCTGCGCCGGTTACAACGGGCGCACCCCATCGCGTGCGTGGGCGGTTGGATAGAAAGGCCTAAAGTCCACGCAACTCCGGCCGATACCGATGCGTCCTTCTGCCTGGAGTGCGTGATGTCGGTCGTCCCCCACCGCCTGTCTGCGTCGCTTGCCCGCCTGGGCCAACGGCCCCCATTCCATCGCTTCGCACGCGGTATCGCGTCTCTGCGCAGGCTCAGTGTCGCACGCAAACTCAAGGCCGCGCTGGTGATCTGCGGCAGCGGTCTGCTGGTGGTGGCACTGGTCTATGCGTGGACCGGCCACAACAGCGAGCGCGCCGCGTCGACCTTTGCCGCGCACCAGCAGGATGCGGCGCTGGCGGCTGCGTTGGCCACGGAAGTAGCCGACGCCCGTCGGCTGCAGACCCGCTATGCCACCACCTTCGATGATGCCGACCGCCACGCATTGCAGCAGGCCCAGCAGCAGTTGCAGCAGTCGTTGGCGAAATTGCAGCGCGATCCCCACGATGCGGGCACCGCCACGGCCCTGCGCACGCTCGCTGAGCGCGCGCATGCGTTCGCCGACGGCATCACCGCATTGAACGCGCGGGCCGACGAGATGGGCCGTGGCGAGGCCGGCCTGCGCGCGCAGCTGGATGCCAGCGCCGACGCGGTGAGCACGCTGTTGGGCGACACCGCCCCAGCGGCGCTGACCGCGCACTGGCAGGCGATGCGCCGCGAGGAGGCCCTGCTGTTGCTCACCGGCGATTCGGCGCATGCCGACCGTGCCAGCGAAACCAAGCTGCCGTTCGAGCTGGCGCTGTCCGCATCCGCCCTGCCCGCTGCCACGCAGGACGCCCTGCGCAGCGGCATGGACGCCTATCAGGGCGCCTTGCTCGCCTACACGGCCGCCCGCGTCGGCCTGGATGTCGAGGCCGCCGCGTTGACCGATACCGCCGCGCAGATCGCGCCAGCGCTGCAACAGCTGGCGCGCGCGCAGGGTGCGGTACTGGACGTCGCACGTGGCCGCCAGCAATCGCAGGCCCACGCGATGACGCTGCTGTTCGGCAGCACCCTGGCCCTGGTTGCGACGGTGCTGATCGGCAGCCTGCTGTTGGTGCTGCGCGCGGTGCGCCGCCCGATCGCCGACACCCTGCGTTTTGCCGAAGCCATCGCCGAAGACCGCCTGGACACGGTGCTGACCGTCCACAACCCGCATGATGAGATCGGCCAGCTGGCCCAGCGGCTGGTGCACATGCAGCAGCGTCTGCGCGAGCGGATCGAGGCCGAGCGCGCCACCGCACGCGACAACGCGCGGGCGCGACAGGCGCTGGACAGCGCGCAGACCGGGGTGATGGTGCTCGATCCGGACGGCCGGATCAGCCTGCTCAATCATGCGCTGCTGGTGGAACTGGCAGTGCCGGAAGGGCAGTGGCGCGGGCAACCGGCGCAGACGCTGCATCCGGTGTTCACCCGCATCCACGCCGAACTGCACGGCACCGCCTCCACCCAGCATGAGATCGAACATGCCGGCACCCGCTACCAGCTGGTGGTCACCCCGATCATCGACGGCGGACAGCTGTTGGGTGCGGCGGTGGAGTGGCGCAGCCGCGCCCTGGAAACCACGGTGGAAACCGAAGTGGCCGCGCTGGTCGACGCGGCCGCGCAGGGCCAGCTGCATGGCCGCATCCAAACCGACGGTAAGCAGGGCTTCCTGCTGACCCTGGCGGTCAGCATCAACCGCCTGTTGGATACCTTCCAGGGCAACCTGTCGGCGTTGCAGGTGCTGCTGTCGGCGCTGGCCCAGGGTGATCTGCGGGTGCGTATGCAGGGGGAGTTTCAGGGCGTGTTCGCGCACATGCGCGACGACGCCAATGCCACCGTGCAGCAGCTCACCGATATCGTCGCGCGCATCCAGCAGGCCTCGCAGGCCATCAACGGTGCGGCGGGAGAAATCGTCGCCGGCAACCAGGAGCTGGCCGGGCGCACCGAGCGCCAGGCCGCGCATCTGGAAGAGACCGCCTCGTCGATGGAGGAACTCACCGCCACCGTGCGCCAGAACGCCGATGCCGCCCAGCAGGCCAACCAGCTGGCATTGCAGGCGACGGGTATCGCCCAACAGGGCGGGGCATCGGTAGCGCAGGTGGTGGTCAGCATGCGTGAGATCGCCCAGGCCTCCCATCGCATCGCCGACATCACCAGCGTCATCGACGGGATCGCCTTCCAGACCAACATCCTCGCCCTCAATGCCGCCGTGGAAGCGGCGCGTGCCGGCGAGCAGGGCCGCAGCTTCGCGGTGGTGGCCAGCGAAGTACGCCTGTTGGCCCAGCGCAGCGCCGATGCCGCGCGGCAGATCAAGGGCCTGATCGAGGCCTCGGTGGACACCGTCGCCGCCGGTACCCGCCAGGTCGACCAGGCCGGCGCGACCATGGGCCAGATCGTCGGCAGCGTGCAGCAGGTCAGCGCGATCATGGCCAGCATTTCGGCCGCCTCGCAGCAGCAGAGCGCCGGCATCGAACAGGTTGGGCAGACGCTGCTGCAGATGGATGGCAGTACCCAGCAGAACGCCGCGCTGGTGGAAGAAGCCTCGGCCTCGGCACATGCGATGGAACGCCAGGCGGCGCTGTTGTCCGAGGCGGTGGACGCCTTCGTGGTGGAGCGTTCCGGCACCCGTCGGGTCGCCAGGGCGGCGGCATAGCACACGCGGCACTCACGTCCCTTCACTGGCCGCTTGCGCGTGCGCTCACTATCCTGCGTGCATGAGCACCCGTCGCAAGCCCCGCACCTCCGCCGCCACGGACGCCTTCGTGCGCGTCCGTGGTGCCCGCGAACACAACCTCAAGGATGTCGATGTCGACATCCCGCGCGATGCGCTGGTGGTGTTCTCTGGCATCTCCGGCTCCGGCAAGTCGTCGCTGGCCTTCGGCACGCTGTATGCCGAGGCGCAGCGCCGCTACCTGGAGTCGTTGTCGCCCTACGCGCGCCGGTTGATCGACCAGGTCGGCGTGCCGGACGTGGATGCGATCGAGTGCCTGCCGCCGGCGGTGGCGCTGCAGCAGCAGCGCGGCACCGCCAGCGTGCGCTCCAGCGTGGGCAGCGTGACCACGTTGTCCAGCCTGCTGCGCATGCTGTATTCGCGTGCCGGCACGTATCCGGCCAGGCAGCCGATGCTGTACGCCGAAGACTTCTCGCCCAACACCCCGCAGGGTGCCTGCCCGAACTGCCACGGCCTGGGCCATGTGTATGAGGTGACCGAGCAGTCGATGGTGCCCGACCCGTCGCTGAGCATCCGCGAACGCGCCATCGCCGCGTGGCCGCCGGCCTGGCATGGACAGAACCAGCGCGACATCCTGGTCACCCTTGGCTACGACGTGGACATCCCGTGGCGCGACCTGCCCAAGAAGCAGCGCGACTGGATCCTGTTCACCGAAGAGCAACCGGTGGCGCCGGTGTATGCCGGTTTCACTCCGGCCGAAACCCGCGCCGCGCTGCGCCGCAAGGAAGAGCCGAGCTACATGGGCACCTTCAGCGGTGCACGCCGCTACGTGCTGCACACCTTCGCCACCACGCAGAGCGCGATGATGAAAAAGCGCGTGGCCCGCTACATGGTCGGCACCGCCTGCCCGGTCTGCGACGGCAAACGGCTCAAGCGCGAGGCGCTGTCGGTGACCTTTGCCGGGCTGGATATCGGCGCGCTGTCGCAGCTCTCGCTCAGTGCCATGGCCGATGCGCTGCGCCCAGCCGCCGAAGGCCGCTTCGATGCGCCCACCACGGCGGCCACCKGTAGCCGCGCGGCCGGTCGCAAGGCGCTGCGGGCGCGCGCGGCTGCCGGTGGCCCCTCGCACGTGGGCGGGAGCGATGTGCGCCGCACCCCGGATCTGTCCGAAGAAAAGCGCATCGCCGCTCAACGCATCGCCCACGACCTGGTCGAGCGCATCGCCACCCTGCAGGACCTGGGGCTGGGCTATCTGTCGATGGACCGCGCCACCCCGACGCTTTCGCCCGGCGAACTGCAGCGCCTGCGCCTGGCCACGCAGATCCGCTCCAGCCTGTTCGGCGTGGTGTACGTGCTCGATGAGCCCACCGCCGGCCTGCATCCGGCCGATGGCGAGGCGCTGTACCGCGCGCTGGACCAGCTCAAGGCTGGTGGCAATACGCTGTTCGTGGTCGAGCACGATCTGGAGATGCTGCGGCGGGCGGACTGGCTGGTCGACGTGGGTCCCGGCGCCGGCCAGCATGGCGGGCAGGTGCTCTACAGCGGCCCGCCCGACGGCCTGCGCACGGTGAAGGCCTCGGTCACCGCGCCGTACCTGTTCGAGACCGGCCGCGGTGAACGGCGCACGCCGCGCACGCCCTCGGGCTGGCTCGAACTGCGCGGCATCCACCGCAACAACCTGCATGGCCTGGATGCACGCTTCCCGCTTGGCGCGTTCACTGCCGTTACCGGTGTGTCCGGCTCGGGCAAATCCAGTCTGGTCAGCCAGGCACTGGTAGAGCTGGTCGGCGAGCACCTCGGCCACGAGCCGGTGGTGGAAGAGGTGGACAGCGAGCTGCCGGTGCCCAGCAGCATCGAACGCACCCGTGGCCGCCTGCATGCCGGCGCCAAGGCGATCAAGCGTCTGGTCAACGTCGACCAGAAACCGATCGGGCGCACGCCGCGCTCCAACCTCGCCACCTATACCGGGCTGTTCGACCACGTGCGCCGGTTGTTCGCCGCCACGCGGATGGCCAAGGCACGTCGCTACAGCGCCGGCCGATTCTCGTTCAATGTCGCCCAAGGCCGCTGCGATACCTGCGAAGGCGAAGGCTTCGTGCATGTCGAGCTGTTGTTCATGCCCAGTGTCTATGCGCCATGCCCGACCTGCCACGGCCAGCGTTACAACGCCAAGACCCTGGAAGTGGAATGGAACGGCCGCAACATCGCCCAAGTGCTGGCGATGACGGTGGAGGAAGCCCTGCTGTTCTTCGCCGAAGAAGTGCCGGTGCAGCGCCCGCTGCAGTTGCTGCGCGATATCGGCCTGGGCTACCTGCGGCTGGGCCAGCCGGCCACCGAGCTGTCCGGCGGCGAGGCGCAGCGGATCAAACTGGCCACCGAACTGCAGCGCAGTCAGCACGGCAGCAGCCTGTACGTGTTGGACGAGCCCACCACCGGCCTGCATCCGGCCGATGTGGACAAGCTGATGGCGCAGTTGCACGGGCTGGTCGACGCCGGCAACACGGTGGTGGTGGTCGAACACGATCTGCGCGTGGTCGCCGATGCGGACTGGGTGATCGACGTCGGCCCGGGCGCGGGCGAGCAGGGCGGTACGATCGTCGCCGAAGGCACGCCCGCGCAGGTCAGCCGCGCCACCACCGGCGCGACCGCGCGTTACCTGCGGCGCTGGTTCAAATAAGGTCCTTCTTACATCTGGGCTGTGCCTTCGTTCGGGTCTGTCGCGAGCGTTGGGGCCGCGTCGCAGCCGGTAGGCCCCTGGCGTAGCGTCCCCCAGCCCAGAAGCTAAAGAGAGTTGATCTCGTCGTTGTTGGGCGTGTCGCGACAGGGGTCAAGACCCGGCCAAACGGTAACGCGACGCCATGCATCGCGGCCCCAGCGCCTGCAATGCGCCGCGTTGCCCTTCAGTGCCTTGCCCAAGCCTCGATCTCACCGGCCTGGAACGGGCCCAGCTTCTGCTTGACGATGCGCCCGTCGGCCGCGACCAGCACCGAGTAGGGCAACAACCCCTGCGCATTGCCCAGACGCACGCTTGCATCGGCCGGGCCGGGCGTATCCAGCACGATCGGGTAGCCCACCGGCACCCGTGTCAAAAAGTCGCGCACTTCATCGGCCGTATCCAGCGCCAGCCCGACCACCTGCACGCCGTCCGCCGGTTGCCCGGCCGCAAAGGTGGCCAGGGCCGGCATTTCTTCCACGCACGGGGCGCACCAGCTGGCCCAGACGTTGATCAGCAGCGGTCGGCCGCGGAGGCTGGCCAGGTCGATCGTGCGGCCATCGATATCCGGCAGCGTGATGGGCGGCAGGGCATCACCGATGCCGGCTCCTGCCGCCACCACGCGCGGTGGCAGCGCCGGGGGCTCTGGCAACGTGCGGTTGAAGAACCACGCCCCCGTGCCGATCCCGACCAGCGCGGCAAACGCGGCCACCACCACCGTCTGGCGTGGCGGCCGCAGGCTCATCGGGCGGTGCGCAGCAGGGCTTCTTCGACGATCGCCTGGGTCAGCACGGTCGGCAGCACGGTCGGCGGCGCGCCGGGGCCGTACACCACGTACAGCGGCACGCCCACGGCCTTGTGCTCATCCAGGAACGCGGTGATTTCCGGATCGACGTTGGTGTAATCGCCGCGCATGTACACCGCATTGGTACGCCGCAGGGTGTCGTGGAAGGCATCGGTGCCCAGCACCGTGCGCTCGTTGGCCTTGCAGGTCACGCACCAGTCGGCGGTCATGTTGACGAACACCACGCGGTTGTCCTGGCGCAGCCGGTCGAGCATTTGCGGCGAATAGGCCACCACGTTGTCGCTGGCGACCGCCGCGGCCTTGGCCGGCGGCACCAGGCGGGTCACGCCCCACACCGGCACCAGCGCGGCCAGCAGCAGCAGCAGCGCCAGCAGGCCGCCCACGCGTTGGCTGCGCCAGCGGCTGCGTTCGAACCACCACAGCGCCAGCGCCAGTACCACCAGCCCACCCAGCACCAGGGTCATCGCGTCCACCCCGCGCTGCTTGCCCAGCACCCACAGCAGCCAGAGTGCGGTGCCGTACATCGGGAAGGCCAGCACGTGCTTGAGTGTTTCCATCCACGCGCCGGGGCGTGGCAGGCGCTTGGCCAGCGAGGGGACGAAGCCGATCAGTAGGAATGGCAACGCCAGGCCCAGGCCGAGCGCCAGGAACACCAGGATCGCCGGGAGCGTACTGGCGGTGAATGCGTAGGCCAGCGGTAGGCCCATGAACGGGGCCACGCACGGGCTGGCCACCACGCAGGCCAGCACGCCGGTGAAGAAATCACCGACCGGACCGCTGCGCGAGGCCAGCGACTGGCCGATGCCGCCCAGGCTGCCGCCCAGGGTGAACACCCCCGACAGGCTCAGGCCGACGGTGAACATCAGGTACACCAGCGCGGCGATGAACCACGGGTGCTGCAGCTGGAAGCCCCAGCCCGCAGCCTGGCCGGCGGCACGCAGGGCCAGCACCAGCGCGCCGATCGCGGCGAAGGCCACCAGCACGCCGGCGGTGTACCAGAGCGCATGGCTGCGCGCGCGCTGGCGGCTTTCACCGCTCTGCGCCACGCCGAGCACCTTCAACGACAGAATCGGCAGCACGCATGGCATCAGGTTGAGGATCAGCCCGCCCACCAGCGCCAGCAGCAGCGCGCCGATCAGCGTGGTCGGCGCGGCATCGTCGCCCGGCGGTCGGGTGCGCTGCGCGTTGTCGGCGCTGGCATCGGGCCTGCCGACGGCAGTGGTCGCATCGGTGGCCGGGGCGTTCGGGCGGATCAGCATCGGCTGGGTAGCCAGGCCGGCGCTGTCGCGTTCACGTGCCTGCGCGCGCTTGTCCTTGCCCGGCAGCGGGGCGATCACTTCATTGGTGTGCGCCGCCTCGCCTGCAGTGGCGTTGACCTTGCCCGCCGGCAGCGACAGCTTCACCCGGCGGGTCATCGGCGGATAGCAGATGCCGTCGGTCTGGCAGCCCTGGAAGGTGATCACCAGGGTGGTGTCCTGCGCGTCGGCGCGACTGCGGCGCAGCGGCAGCTTGACGTCGACCTGGTCGAAATACACCGCCACATCGCCGAAGTGCTCGTCGCGGTGCGACTTGGCCGCCGGCCACAGCGGTTTGTCGGGGCGGATGCCGTTGGCGCCTTCCAGCTTCAGCGAGGTGCGATCGCGGTACAGGTAATAGCCCGGTGCCGGGCTGAAACGCAGCAGCACGGTATTGCCATCGTCGACGATCGCATCGAAGCCGAACGCGCGCTCGGACGGCAGCGGCAGTGACTGGCTGCTGCTGGTGCCGGGCAGGCGCAGGCCGCTGCCGGCGTTGCCGGCCAGCGGGTTGTTGAACGGCGAGGGCGCGGTCAGTGCGGGCGCGGTCGCGGCCGATGCAGAGGCGGCACCGGCGGTGCCGCCGGGCAGTTTCACCTTCACGCTGCGCTTCTGCGGCGGATAGCACACGCCGGCATCGGCGCAGCCCTGGTAACGGATCTCCAGCGTCACCGTGTCGGTGCCGTCCTCGGCCTTGCCCGGCAATACGGCGGTCAGCCGCTCGCGGTAGGTTTCCACCTCGCCGAAGAAATCGTCGTGGTGCTTCTTGCCGGCGGGCATCTGCAGCGCCTCGGCGCTGAAGCCGGCGTCGGGCTTGACGGTGGTGCGGTGGCGATACAGGTAGTAGCCCGGGGCGATCTTCCAGCTGACCTCGATGCGGTCGCGATCACGCGCCTGCGCGGTCAGCCCGAACGCCTCGTCCACCGGCAGCAGGTCTTTCTCGCTGACGGCCAGCGCCGGCAGGGCCACCACGAACAACGCGCACAGCGCGGCAACACGACGAAACAGCGTCATCAATCAATTTCCTCTCGGGTCTGTGCCCGAATCCAATCCAGGTACGCCGGCAGGCCAGCGCGGGTTTCGACCGCGATGCACTCCGGGAGTTCATACGGATGCAGTGCCTGCAGCCGCGCGATGGCCGCGTCCAGGCGGCTGCCGGTGGTCTTGATCAGCAGTTGGACCTCGTGGTCCTCGTTGATCTCCCCGTGCCAGCGGTAGGTGGCGTGCGCCCCGTCCAGGCGGGTGACGCACGCGGCCAGGCGTTCTTCCACCAGGGCACGCGCCAACCGCGTCGCGGTGTCCGCGTCGGGGCAGGTGGTGAACAGCAGAAAGACGGGATCGGCGGTCGACATGACCGCCGAGTATAGGACCGCCAGACCCGGATGGTCCGATCGGCGCCATTGCGGCGCCGGTCGGGAGGGCTCAGTTGAGCAGCTGGCAGCTGGTCGGCTTGGCCGAGGTGAACAGGCCCGGGGTGGCCCATTCGGGGTGGTCGATGAACGGATTGCGGTTGCCCTGGAAGCTGTAGATCACTTCATTGCGGGCGCGTTCGGCCGCATCCGGCGGGTCGGACAGATGCCACTCGATCAGGGTCGAGAGCAGGCCCATGTAGGCCGGCGATGCGGCCGTTTTGACGATCTTGCTGCGGTCGTCGGTCAGTTCCAGGTCCGGCTCGGACTGGCCGGTCTTGGCGTCTTTGCCCCCCTCGTAGCGGATCGCCATGTACATCACTGCCCGCGCCATGTCGCCCTTGCGTCGGCCCCACACCTCGAAGGTGCCGGTGTTGCCGTCGGGGGTACGCACCCAGTTGGAATTGCCCGGGTAGCCGCCGCTGCCGCCGCCCACGCCATTGTTGGCCTCGGTGGCGCGCTCGCCGCAGTTGCTGTCGCACTTGCCGAACGGCTTGTTGCCGCGGTCGGCGTTCCACTGCGCATCGGTCAGGTACAGCATGTGGGTGTCGGTGTAGGGCGCATACGGTAGGCCCTTGTCGCCGGTGGTGCTGGCAAAGCCCAGCGAGTTCGGCCAGGTGTGCTCGCGGTTGTAGGTCAGGCCGCTGCCGGTACCCGCCCGACCACTGACCTTGGTGTAGCTGTGGTTGCGGTAGGCATCGAGGATCTTGCCGCTGTTGTTGGGATCCTCATCGGCGATCTCCAGGATGGTCCAGGTGCTGGTGCCGGAGCCACTGTACGGGTAGGCGGTGTGGCCCTTGATGGTCTCGTGCAGGGAGCAGCGCAGCTGGCTGGGGTTGCTGGTGTTGACCCGCGAGTAGTACTCGCCGGGATTACCGGGATTGCCCGGGTCCGGATTGCCGGTGGTGGTGGCCACGGTGAAGGCGATGCGGGTATCGGCAGCGGGATGGGCGCCCTGGGCATCGCTGACGCGGGTGGCGCGGATGTCGAAGCGGCAGGCTTCGCCGGCGATCAGCGCAGTGTTGGTGGACAGGGTGAACCGGCTGCCGCTGCTGGCGTGGGTCAGCGGCACCGTACCGGATTGCCCGCAGCTGAGCACGAAGGCGCCGCTGGCCAGGTTGACCGTCTCGCTGAAGGTCACGCTGAGATCGGCGGCCGACGGGAAGGTGCTGGCGCCCTGTTCGGGGGTGGTGGCGCTGACCGAGGGCGGGGTATTGGGGCCGCTGCCGCCGGTGCCGCTGAAGGTCTGGCCGTTGTTGCACGCGCCGAAGGTCTGCCCGGCCGATTCGGCCCAGGTGAAGTGGGTGTACTGGCTGCCGCTGCCGGTCAGCTGCAGGGACGTGCCCGGGGCGGTGCTGTTGCTCTCGCTGACCGGGATGTTCTGGCTGGTCAGGCCGGCCGCGGGGCCGCCTGCGGCGGTGATGGTGCCTTCGTAGCTGATGAACTGGACGACCTTGCCGCTGGCATCGACCAGGGCGATGCCGTCGTTGGACCCGTTCTGGATACCGTTGCTGGGGTAGGTGACCGTGGCCAGGGTGGCCTTGCCGCAACCGGCCGCGGTGCCGGACGGGATCGCGTTGTTGGCGTAGACCGCTGCCGCCGACGGGTTGCTGCCGTTGTACAGGTACAGGCGGTAGCCGCTGAGGTCCTCCCCGGCGGTGGCCACTACCTCGATGGCCTCGCCGACATCGCCGGCCGGCGTGCTGTCGTCGTAGTGCAGTTCATTGATGAATACATCCGCCTGGGCGGTGCCGGCCAATGCCAGCAGGCATCCCAGGGACAGCGGTGTGAGCAACCTCATCTACGTCTCCTTGTGATTGGGTATCGCCGGCCGAATCTAATCAATCCAGATGACACATCTATCGATATGTCGGGATTGGCCTTCCGCAGTGAGACGTACGTCAAGAAAATGGGGGGCGGCGGTCGGTCGGSGGGTCGGGCGCTGGGCCCCCAKGCCCTTTCCGGCGAATGTCCCCCGGTGTCGGCCTGCGGCCGCCCCCTCCTCCTTTATTTCGCCTCCAAGGGCATGGGGCCCAGCGCCCGACCCACCGACCAGCGTCAAAACGCCTGGCTTCTATYTGATTACCGCAAGCCGAGCCCCKTAGCGGCCGGTAGGSKCCTGGGCAAAATMAAGGAGGAGGCCGCCAGGCCGGGGGACATTTGCGCCAGGGGCCTACCGGTCGCTACGGGGCCCTCGAGCGCGCGGCAGCCCCCGGCGAAGCCGCCGTCCAAAAGAAAACGGCAGGGTTTCCCCTGCCGTTTTCGTTTTCAGCCTGCGCCGGCAGGCGGTGTACCGACCCACGGTCGGCACCCACCCCTATCGTTCGCGCCCTTACTTCAGCCCGCGGTTGACCAGCAGCGGTTCCACCGACGGATCCTTGCCGCGGAACTCGCGGTACAGATCGGCAAGTTCCACGCTGTTGCCGCGCGAGAGGATCTTGTCGCGGAACACCTGCCCGTTCTCCGGGGTCAGGCCGCCATGCTCCTTGAACCACTCGAAAGCATCATGGTCCAGCACCTCGGCCCAGAAGTAGGCGTAGTAACCGGCCGAATAGCCACCGCCCCAGATGTGGTCGAAGTAGGTGGTGCGGTAACGCGGCGGCACCTGCGGCAGGTCGACCTTGAACTTCTTCAGCGCCGCCGCTTCGAACGGGGCCACGTCCTGCAGCGGCGCGTCGGCCGGCTGGGTGTGCCAGGCCAGGTCGAGCAGCGCCGCCGACAGGTACTCGGTGGTCGCATAGCCCTGGTTGAAGGTGCGCGCCTTGAGGATCTTGTCGACCAGCGCCTGCGGCATCGGCTCACCGGTCTTGTAGTTCTTGGCGTAGTTGGCGAACACCTTCGGGTCCAGCGCCCAATGCTCGTTGAACTGCGAGGGGAACTCGACGAAGTCGCGCGAGGTGCTGGTGCCTGCGATGGACGGGTACTTCACCTTGGAGAACATGCCATGCAGCGCGTGGCCGAACTCATGGAACATCGTGGTCACATCATCGAAGCTGAGCAGCGCGGGCTGGCCGGCGGCGGGCTTGGTGAAGTTGCACACGTTGTAGACCACCGGCTTGGCACCGGTCAGGCCGTCCTGTTCGACGAACACGTCCATCCAGGCGCCACCGGACTTGCTGTCACGCTTGAAGTAGTCGGTGTAGAACAGCGCCAGCGACGTGCCGTCCTTGTCGAACACCTCGTAGACCTTCATGTCCGCGTGGTAGGTCGGGATATCGGTGCGCGGCTTGAAGGTGATGCCGTACAGCTGGGTGGCGGCGTAGAAGACGCCGTTCTGCAGCACGTTGTCCAGCTCGAAGTACGGCTTGATCTGCGACTCGTCCAGGTCGTACTGCGCCTTGCGCACCTGTTCGGCGTAGAAGTCCCAGTCGGACGCGGCCAGCTTGAAACCGCCCTTCTGGGCGTCGATCACTTTCTGCATTTCGCCGATCTCGCCACGCGCCTTGGCGGTGGCTGCCGGCACGGTGTCAGTCAGCAGCTTGAGCGCGGCGGCCGGGGTCTTGGCCATCTGGTCGGCCAGGCTGTAGGCGGCGTAGTTGTCGAAGCCGAGCAGCTTGGCCTTCTGCGCACGCAGCTGGGCCAGCCGCTGTACGGTCTGCCGGGTGTCGTTGGCATCGCCCTTCTCGGCGCGGGTTTCGGAGGCCTTGAGCACGGCGGCGCGCTGGTCGCGGTCGCTCAGCGAGGCCAGTACCGGCTGCTGGGTGGTGTTCTGCAGCGGCAGCACGTACTTGCCGTCCAGCTTGCGGTCCTTGGCATCGGCGGCGGCGGTGTTGATCGCATCCTCGTCCAGGCCGGCCAGCTTGGCCTTGTCATCGACCACCACCGCACCGGCGGCGGTGGCGGCCACCAGGCGGGTGTGGAACTGGGTGGCCAGCGTGGTTTCTTCCACGTTGAGCTTGCGCAGCGAGGCCTTGTCGGCATCGTTCAACTGCGCGCCGGCACGCACGAATTCCTGGTAGTCACGCTCGACCAGGCGCAGCTGCACCGGGTCCAGGCCCAGCGACTGGCGCTGGTCGTAGACGCTCTTGATGCGGGCGAACAGCTTCGGGTCGAGGTTGATCTCGTCCTGGTGGTCGGCCAGCTTCGGGGCGACTTCTTCCTGGATCTTCTGGCGCGCCTCGTTGGTATCGGCCTGGACCAGGCCGAAGAAGATGCGCGACACGCGGGTCAGGGTTTCGCCGCTGCGCTCCAGCGCTTCGACGGTGTTGTCGAAGGTGGCCGGTTCGGGGTTGTCGGCGATCTTGCGGACTTCGGCCAGGTGCTGCTTCATGCCTTCATTGAAGGCCGGCAGGTAGTCACTGTCCTTGATCTTGTCGAACGGCGGCGCCTGGAACGGCAGCGTGCTGGCGCTCAACAGGGGGTTGGTGGACGCATCGGCCGGCTGTTGCGCGGCGGGGGTCGGGGTATCGGTCACGGGGGTGGACTCCTTGCCGGAACAAGCCGCCAGCGCCAGGCTGATGGCAGCGGCCAAAACTACGGTACGCGACATGAAACGGGCTCCTTGGAATGGGATGCGGCTGCGGAAAACCGCAGCCGATCACCCTACTCCGATTGCCCGGAAGCGGCATGTGCCGGACGTGGCGCATGGCTGTGCGGCGCCCGCCGTGAACGGGGCCGGCGTCTCCCGGCCCGGTCCGGCCTCAGACGGTGCCGCGGTTCTTGCCCTGCCAGGGCCGGTAGTAGTCGCGGATGGCGGCCATGTCGGCGGCATCATCGCCGGTGGAATAAAACAGCGGGCCGATCCCGATGGTCTTTTCCGGGTAATGGAAGTAAGCCGCCAGCACCGGCACGTCGGCCATCCGCGCGATCTTCAGGAACCCGGCCTTCCAGTGCGTCACCGCCTTGCGGGTGCCTTCGGGGGTGATCGCATACCACATGCGTTCGGAGCCGCGGATCAGGCTGACCGCCTGTTCCACCGTGCCCTGCGGCGAGCTGCGGTCCAGCGGGATCACGCCCAGGGCGCGCAGCAGCGGCGACAGCGGCCACCAGAACAACGAGGCCTTGCCCAGCACCTTGACCTGCATGCCCAGCGCGATCTTGGCCGCCATGCCCCAGAACCCGTCCCAGTTGGAGGAGTGCGGGGCAATGATGAAGACCAGCTTGGGCACGTCCGGGAAGGTGCCCACCACTTTCCAGCCACCCAGGCGCAACGTGCAGCGCGCCAGCCAGCGGAGGAAGCGGTTGGGTTTGACCTGCGGCATGTTGGGCGGAACGGCCGGCAACAGCGGACTTCGGTTGTTCAAGCAATCACTCCCAATTGCGTGTGGTGCGGCCGCGCTTGATCTGCGCGCGGCCCTTTTTTTCATCCAGGCGGCGCAGCTTCGCCCCGTACGACGGCTTGGTGGCCACGCGCGGCTTGGGCACGCTGAGGCTGGCCTGGATGAACTCGGCCAGGCGCTCGCGCGCATCCTCGCGGTTGCGGTCCTGGGTGCGAAAACGCTGGGCATCGATGACCAGCACGCCCTCGCCGGTCATGCGTCGGTCGCGCCGGGCCAACAGGCGCGAGCGCAACGGTTCGGGCAGCGACGGCGAGCCGGCCACGTCGAAACGCAGTTCCACCGCGGTGGACACCTTGTTGACGTTCTGCCCGCCGGCGCCACTGGCGCGCACGAAACGCTCGACGATTTCCGCGTCGGGAATCGACAGATGTGCGCTGACGGTGACTGGTCCGGTACCCATGGGCGGCATTGTAAAGGCAGGACGCGTGCCGAGGGTGAGCCCAACATCCCCGATGACGCCGATAACGTCCGCAAAATGCAGCCTGATGACATCCCGGCGGGTATCCTCGGGACTCCATGCAACGCAGGATGCTCCGCACATGCTTTCGATCCGTCCGCTGACCCTTACCGGCCCGACCCGTCCCCGTCGTGGCCTGATCCGCCTGGGCCTGGTACTCGCCCTGGGCCTTGCCGCCGTGGCCCCGGCCATCGCCGCGCCGCCGTCCGATGCCGACATCAACCGGCTGCTGGCCGCCTCGCGCGCGCAGACCATGCTGGACAGCATGCTGCCGCAGATCGAGGCGATGCAGCGCCAGCAGTTCCAGCAGGTCGCCCAGCAGCGCCAGCTCGATGCGCAGCAGCAGGAACAGATGAAGCGCATGGAGGCACGCACCACCCAGACCATCCGCCAGGCGCTGTCCTGGCAGCAGCTGCGGCCGATGTACGTGGACCTCTACAAGAAGAGCTTCAGCAAGGAAGACGTGCTGGCGATGGCCGAGTTCTACGAGAGCTCGGCCGGACAGAGTCTGCTCGACAAGACCCCGGCGCTGATGCAGAACGTGATGGTGGCCATCCAGGAAAAGATGCAGCCGCTGTTCGTGGACCTGCAGAAGGACCTGGAGGAAATCATGAACGAGAAGCCGGCCCCGGCGAAGAAGTGACCCCGTAGAGCCGACCGTTGGTCGGCTGCACGATCCCGGGCACCGCATGTAAAGCATGCCGACCGTTGGTCGGCTGCAGATATCCCGGGCACCGCATGTAAAGCATGCCGACCGTTGGTCGGCTGCACGATCCCGGGCACCACATGTAAAGCATGCCGACCGTTGGTCGGCTGCAGATGTCCCGGGCACCGCATGTAAGGCAGCCGACCAACGGTCGGCTCTACGCGGGTCAGGCCGCGTCCCAGCCGAACAGATCCATCGCCTTGCGGAACTCCCCCTCCGCCGGCGCGCTGACGTCCATCGCGGTGCCATCGGGGTGTGGGAACCGCAGGCGTTCGGCGTGCAGCAGCATGCGGTGGATGCCCTGCATGCGGAAACTGCGGTTGTGGCGGCCATCGCCATGGCTGGTGTCGCCGATCAGGTGGTGGGACAGGTGCTTGAGGTGGCGGCGGATCTGACGGAAGCGGCCGGTCTGCGGTTGGCAGCGCAGCAGCGCATAGCGCGAGGTCTCGAACTCGCCCACCGGCACGGCGATCTCGCCCACGGCCACCCGCTGGAAATGGGTGATGGCCTGCTTCTTCACCGGCTTGCCGGGGCCGCCATCGAGGTCATGGTCGACGGTGAAGATGTCTTCGGCCGGCCAGCCACGGCAGATCGCCAGGTAATCCTTGGTCACATCGCCGCCCATCAGCGCTTTGCCGAGCACGCTGGCGCTTTCGCGGTCGAAGGCCAGCAGCAGGCAGCCGCTGGTGGCGCGGTCGAGCCGGTGGACCAGGAAGATCGGCTTGCCGAGCTGGTCGCGCAGGCGGTCGGCAAGGAAGTCGTCTTCGCCACGGGCCAGCTTGCTGTCGTGGACCATCAGCCCGGCGGGCTTGTTGACCACGGCCAGGCGGTCGTCCAGGTGCAGCAACTGCAGGGGCGCCACTGCGGGCGCGAGGTCGGTTGCGGTGTCGGTATCGATGTCGTTCACCGACCGATTATCCCCGCCCACTGCAGGCAGCGCCAACAAAGGCGATTCAGGCGACGTCACGCACCGCGATCAGTTCGCCGTTGCCGATCGGCACCCGCACGCAATGGAACTGCGGATCGCGGCGTACCTGTGCCTCGAAGGCCGCCATCTGTTCGGCATGCGAGACGGCATTGTCGACCACCAGCAAGCCACCGGGACGCAGCACGCGACGCAGGTCCGGCCACCAGCCCAGGTACTGGCTGCGTTCGGAATCCAGGAACAGCAGGTCGATGCTGGCCTCGGCTGCGGCACCCAGCCACACACCCGCATCGATGTGGATAAGCTCGATCTGCGCGGCCAGGCCGCTGCGCGCGAAGGTGGCCGTCGCCAGGGCGATCTTGTCGGCGGCGTACTCCAGCGTGGTGACCTGCCCGCCGACAGCCGCAGCGGCCTCGGCCAGCCACAGCGTGGAATAGCCGTTGGAGGTGCCGATCTCCAGCACCCGCCGCGCGCCGGTGGCACGCACCAGCACACCCAGCAGCTCGCCGGTGTCCGGGGTGATGTTGAGCATGCGCTGGGCACGCTCGGTATGGCTGGCATCGTGGTCGGCGCCGAACCGGGCCAGTTCGTCCTTCAGTGCCTGCAGCGTCATCTCAGCGGCGCCACCACGCGCTGGCCAACGAGAACAGACCGGCCGCGCCACTCACCCAGCTCCACACCGGTGCATCACCGAAGTACCAGCCGCCCGGCTGCATGCCGTACAGCACCGCCGCGACGATCAGCAGGCCGACACCGGCGATCGCGGCGACCGCGCGCTTCTGCAGCTTCTGCAGGTTGGTGTTGAGCGCGACCAGGTCCTGCGAGCGCATCGACAGCTCGTGTCCGCCTTCCACCTGCTGCTTCAGCCAGGCGTGTACCAGGCGCGGCATGTCCGGGGTGTGGGTCATGATTTCCGGCAGCCGCTTGCGCAGCTCCTTCAGTACCCGGCGCGGGCTGTAACGCTCGCGCAGGATGCGTTCGAGCACCGGCCGGGCCACCGCCCAGATGTCCAGTTCCGGATCGAGCTGGCGGCCGACGCCTTCGATGTTGAGCAGGGTCTTCTGCAGCAGGATCAGCTGCGGCTGCAGGGTCAGTTCATAGCGCTGGGCCACGCGGAACAGCTTGATCAGCACCTCGGCCAGCGAAATCTGCGACAGCGGCCGGGTGAAGTAGGGTTCGCACACCGAACGCGCCGCCGCTTCCAGCTCGTCGATACGCACGTTGCCCGGCATCCAGCCCGCTTCAACGTGGAGCTCGGCCATGCGCCGGTAATCCTTGTTGAAGATCGCCATGAAGTTCTCGGCCAGGTAGTACTGATCCTCCTGCGAGAGCTGGCCCATGATGCCGAAGTCCAGCGCGATGAAGCGCGGGTTGTCGCGGCGCGCCGGATCGAGGTCGACCCAGATGTTGCCGGCGTGCGCATCGGCGTGGAAGAAGTTGTCGCGGAACACCTGCGTGTAGAACACCCGCACGCCCTTGGCCGCCAGCGCCTTGCGGTCGATGCCGGCCTTGTCCAGCGCGACGATATCATCCGACGGAATGCCCCACACCCGCTCCAGGGTCAGCGCGCGCTCGGCGGTGTGGCTCCAGATCACTTCCGGAACGTACAGGTCGTCCGAATCCATCCAGTTGCGGCGCAGCACGCTGGCGTTGGCGCCTTCGCGTTGCAGGTCAAGCTCGGCGGCCAGGGTGTTCTCGACCTCGGCCACCACTTCGCGCGGGCGGATCTTGTCGGCGCGCGGATGGGCGCGCTCGACCAGCGCAGCGGCCGAGGTGAGCAGCGCGATGTCGGCATCGATCTGCCGTTCGATATCCGGGCGCAGCACCTTGACCACCACCTGGCGGCCGTCGGCCAGCGTGGCCGCGTGGACCTGGGCGATCGAGGCCGAGGCCAGCGGCTGCAGGTCGAAGCTGGCGAACGCCTCGCTGACCGGGCGGCCGAGCGCCTGCTCGACGATGCGCTGGGCGGTCGCGCCGTCAAACGGCTTGACCCGGTCCTGCAGCAGGGTCAGCTCGTTGGCCACATCGGCCGGGATCAGGTCGCGGCGGGTGGACAGGATCTGCCCGAACTTGACGAAGATGGGGCCGAGGTCCTGCAGCGCCAGGCGCAGCCGGGCACCGCGCGACTGCGCGGCGATATCGGCCGAGGCGCGCGGCACGAACGGCTTGGCCAGGCGCAGCCAGCGCTCCAGCGGGGTGTCCTGCAGCAGATCATCCAGGCGGTAGCGCAGGATCACCCGGCCGATGCGGGTGGCGCGGAACATCGCCTTCATGCGCGCACCTGGCGCAGGCGCTGTACCCGGGCGGCGATGCGTTCCACATCGTCGCGCATCACATCCACGTCGTCGTGGAAGGCTTCCAGTTCTGCTCGCGGTACCACGTCGCGGGACTCCTCGGTGACATATTCGGCGGCGCTGTGCGCCAGGTCGGACGCGCCACGGCGCGCATGCTGCAGCGCCGAGCGCAGGCTGTTGGCGATCTGCACGCCCAGCACCTCGCCGAACACGCGCACGAACGGCTGCTGCCAGTCCGGATCGAAACGGCTGGCCAACTGCTGCAGGCGCCGGGCCAGCTCGGCATCGCCGGAGACCTTGACCCGCCCGGCCGGGGCGTCACCGCCGCGGCGCGCATTGGCCAGGAACGGCAGCTGCGCAAGCACGCCGCCCAGGGTGCTGCGCACGGCCAGGTCCGGCTCCTGCTGCGCATCCACCGGGCCCACGGTCAGGCGCTCACCGTCGACCCCGATACGCATCGCCAGCGAAGGGGATTCCAGGGTCAGCGCAATGTGCCGGCCATCCAGCGCACCCAGCGCGCTGCGCGTGTCCGGGTCCAGCGCCAGCGCGCGGTTGAGCGCCAGCTGCAGCGCATTGCCGGCCAGCGGTTTGAGGGAACTGAGGAAGGAACGGGCCATCGCTGCATTCTACTCGGCCCATGGCAGCGCCGGACCGCCGTACGTGCGCCGAGGCTGACGCGAGCATGAAGGCCGGTTCCACTGCAGGCCGCTGACCGGTTCATGCTATGGACCCACACACCAGGCGCAGGAGCGGCAACAGGCATGGGCAAGACCCGGGTAGGCATCATTTTCGGTGGCCGTTCGGCCGAACACGAAGTGTCACTGCAGTCGGCCAGGAACATCGTGGACGCATTGGACAAGACGCGCTTCGACGTGACCCTGATCGGGATCGACAAGCAGGGCCAGTGGCATGTCAGCGACCCGCAGGCCTTCCTGCTGCACGCCGATGACCCGGCGCGGATCGCCCTGAACCGCTCGGGCATTGCGGTGGCCGTGCGCCCCGGGGTGGCGCGCCAGCAGCTGGTGCCGACCGATCCGGCCACCGCACTGGAGCAGATCGATGTCGTGTTCCCCATCGTGCACGGCACGCTGGGCGAGGACGGCTCGCTGCAGGGCCTGCTGCGCATGGCCAACCTGCCGTTCGTGGGCTCCGGCGTACTCGGCTCGGCGGTGGCGATGGACAAGGACGTGGCCAAGCGCCTGCTGCGCGACGCCGGGCTGGCGGTGGCACCGTTCGCCTGCTTCAACCGGGCCAGCGCAGCCAACGCCGACTACGCCGCGCTGGTCGCGCAGCTGGGCTCGCCGCTGTTCGTCAAACCGGCCAACCAGGGCTCGTCGGTCGGGGTGAGCAAGGTGGACAGCGCGCGGGAATTTCATGAGGCTCTCGCGCTGGCGCTGTCCTATGACCACAAGGCGCTGGTGGAGACGGCCATCGACGGCCGCGAGATCGAGTGCGCGGTACTGGGCAACGACCGCCCCGAGGCCAGCGTGTGCGGCGAGGTGGTGCTGCACGACGCGTTCTACTCATATGACACCAAATACATCAGCGAGACCGGTGCGGACGTGGTGGTGCCGGCGGCCATCAGCGACGCCGACCAGCAGCGCATCGGCGACATCGCGGTGCGCGCCTATCAGGCGCTGGATTGCGCCGGTCTGGCGCGGGTGGATGTATTCCTGACCCCTGCTGGCGAGGTGGTCATCAACGAGATCAACACCCTGCCGGGCTTCACCCGAATCAGCATGTATCCCAAATTGTGGGCGGCCAGTGGGCTCGATTACACGGCCCTGATCAGCCGCCTTCTGGACCTGGCCCTGCAACGGCATGCGCAGGAGCAGGCGCTGCGCAGCTCGATCACCGCCTGATACGGCGACGGCCCGACGCGCTTTCGCACGCCGGGCCGTCACAAGGCAATGGCTGGGCAACCCGCGCCGGAGAGAGGGAGCGCGGGCTGCCCGGCGGACTAGCCTCGCTTGCGGAACATCGACACCACCGCCAGGATCAGGAAGACCACGAACAGGATCCAGGCGATGTTGCTGGCGGCACCGGCGATGCCGGAGAAGCCAAGCACCGCCGCGATGATGGCGATGACAAAAAAGATAACGGCGTAATGCAGCATGTCGATCCTCGCGTAATGCGTGCCGGATTGGCGTGCTGCAATCTTCACCAAACCGCGGTGTTCAGGAAGTGATGGCGTCCTGTGCGTGCGATGAAGACTTCAGCCTCGTGAGGCCTTCGTCAATGCTCACCTGCGGCACGTAGCCGAAGTCCCGACGCGCCGGCGCCATGCTGTACCAATGTGGGGTGCACAGCTGCTCGGCAAGGAAGCGGGTCATCGGCGGTTCGCCGCGCAGGCGCAACAGCGGCCACAGCCGCTCGGCCACCGCGCCGATGCGATAGGCGGTCTTGAAGCTGATCGACTTGTGCACCGCTGGCGCGCCGACCGCAGCCAGCAGCTTGTTGAGCAGTTCCTTCATCGGCAGCGGTTCGCCGTTGGAGATGAAGTACGCCTTGCCCGCGCACGCCGCGCCCGGGGCAAGGTGTTCGAAGGCAAGGAAGTGCGCCAGCGCAGCGTTGTCGATGTAGGTGGTATCGACCAGATTGCTGCCGTCCCCGACAAAGCGCAGCCGACCGGCGCGCGCACGCTCGGCCAGGCGCGGCACCAGCTGCTGGTCGCCCGGCCCCCAGATCAGCCGCGGGCGCAGTGCCACGGTGGCCAGGGTGGCATCGTTGGCGGCCAGCACGCGCTGCTCGGCAAGGGTCTTGGTGGCCGCATACGGCGCCTGGAAGTCTTCGCCGTAGGGCACTTCATCGGCGCCCAGGCCTTCCACCGGGTGGGTGGCGCGATGGGTCACGCTCGGCGTGGAGGTGTAGACCAGCTTGCCCACGCCATGCGCGCGGCAGGCAGCGATCACGTTGTCGGTGCCGACCACGTTGGCCTGGAAATAGCTGTCATAACTGCCCCACGCGCCGGCCTTGGCGCCGTTGTGGAACACGGCATCGACCCCGGCCACCGCGTGGCGCACCGCATCGGCATCGGCCAGGTCGCCGCGGATCTGGCCCACGCCCAGTGCGGCCAGCGGCGGATAGTCGCCGCGGTTGAAGCTGAGCACCTGATGGCCCCGCTGCACCAGCCCACGGCACAGCGCCTGCCCAAGGAAGCCACCCCCACCGGTCACCAGGATTCTCATGCGCGCGTGTCCACGTGGGTTGCGGCCCAGACAGCCAGCTTCTCGCGGCCGATCTTGGCGTTGTGGCGGATATCCACCGGGAAGCCGGGATGCATCAGGAACTGTTCGATGCGGGGGGTGTGCGGGTGTGCATCGGCCTCGCGACGCAGGCGTTCGCGCAGCGCAGGGGTATCGGCACCGCCGGGTTGCAGCTCCACGCACAGCACCGGGCGCTGGCGACCCGCCGCACCGACGCCGACCAGCGCGGTGCGGGCGATGCCGTCGAGCGCATTGAAGACCGGTTCGACCTGTTCGGTGTACATCGGCCCCTGCGCGGTTTCCAGGCGCTGGGTCTTGCGACCGCAGAACCACAGCCGACCCTGCGCATCGAAGTAGCCGACATCGCCCATGCGGTGCACTACGCGCGCGCTGCCATCGGCGAGCACTTYGCCGATCTTGGCCGCGGCAGTGGCCTGCGGGCGGTTGAAGTAGCTGTCGGTCGCGGTGGGACCGGCCACGGTGATTTCGCCGACCTCGCCCACGCCCACCTCACGCACCTGCGACCAGTCCGGCAGCGGCGCGTCGTCGATGGCGATGATGCGCACCAGGTTGGGCGCCACCACGCGCCCGACGCAGGTGCCGGCCCCGGCTTCGGTGGCCTGGCGGGTGCTTTCCAGCTCGCGGCCTTCGATCACCGCCACCGGCAGGCACTCGGTGGCGCCGTACGGCGTCCAGAACTCGGCGTCGGCCGGCAGCAGACGGCGGATCCGGGCGACCACGTCCGGCGGCACCGGCGCGCCGGCCGAGGTCACCCGGCGCACGCCCGTCAGCGGCTGGCCGTGGTCGGCCAGCACCCGCATCAGCGCCGGTGAACCGAACAGCTGGGTGATCCCGAAGCGGGCGATCGCATCGAGCAGCTTGCGCGGGTCGGCCTTGGCCGGGCGCGTCGGGTCCATGTCCGGAATCACCGAGGTCAGGCCCAGCGCCGGATCGAACAAGGCGAACGGCGGGAAGGTCGGCAGGTCCACGCCACCGGGCTCCATGCCGAAGGCCGACCGCAGCAGCTCCACCTGGCCCACGAAGTGCCGGTGGCGGTAGACCACGCCCTTGGGCACGCCGGTGGAGCCACTGGTGAACAGGATCGCGGCAACGTCGTCGCCCTCGGTGGACGCCATCGGCTGCGGCGCGCGCGCGCCCTCGGCCTCGATCCGGGCCAGCGTGGTGCCGCCCCAGCCCCAGCGCCGGCCGACGGTCACCAGGGTCTTCGCTCCCGGGCACCAGCGCAGCACCAGCCGCGCCACGTGGGCCAGGCCGATGCCGATGAAGGCCTGCGGCTGCGCCTCGTCCAGGCACTGTTTGAGGGCGCGCTTGTCGATACCGGGGTCGACCAGCACCGGCACTGCGCCGTTCTTGAACAACGCGAACATCAGCAGGAAGAACTCCGGCGAGGGCCGCACCATCACCACCGCGCGCACACCGCGGCCGATGCCGTGGGCAGCCAGGCCGGCGGCCATGGCGTCGCTGCGCGCGTTGAGGGTGCGGTAATCGAGGGTGACGTCGTAGGCGGCCATGCCGCCTGCACCGGGCTTTCCGGGGCAGCGGATGGCGATCTGGTCGGGGCGTTCACGGGCCAGCTCGGGCAGGCGCGCGGCAATGTTGGTGGCGGCGTTCATCCGTTCATTGTCGCCGCTGCAGAAAAATCTTGCGCGGGCGGCCACGGCATGGAAAATTCGCGGCCTTCCCTCCTGCTCGATTGCCGCCCAAGGCCGGTCCCCCATGTCCCATCCCTGCCTCACCTGCGGCGCCTGCTGCACCCAGTACCGTGTGGCGTTCCACTGGATGGAATCGGACGAGGTCACCCCCGGCGGCGTGCCGCACGAACTGACCCAGGTGCTGGACCCGCACCGGCTGTGCATGCGCGGCACCCTGTCCAAGCCGGTCTACTGCGTGGCGCTGGATGCGGAGATCGGGGTCTATTCGCGCTGCAGCATCCACCCCAACCGCCCCAGCGTGTGCCGCGAAGTGGACGCCTCGTGGGAGTACGGCAAGGCCAGCCCACAGTGTGACAAAGCGCGGGTTGCGCACGGCATGCCGGCCCTGACCCTGGCCGATTGGCGCTGGCGGGACGCGGCGGACAATGACGATGATCATCCCGACGACAACGGCAGCTCGCCGGCGCCGCAGGCGCCGATCGCGGCGTGAGGGTGTGCGTCCGGGGGTGATGGCCCGGCGCGAAGGGCAGCCGACCAACGGTCGGCTCTACGGGTGGGTTCCGACCCGATCAAACGTCGGTACCCACCGGTTGCTGGGTAGGTGACGACCGTTGGTCGTCACCCCGGTCAAATCGGGTTTGCGTCCAAAAACGCCCGGATCTTCGGCACCAGCACCTCGTGCTTGTCTTCCAGCACGTAATGCCCGGCATCCTCGAAGGCGTGCACCTCGGCCTGCGGCAGCGCGGCCTGGAAGCCGGCCAGGAAGTGGTGGTCGAACACGAAGTCGCGCAGGCCCCAGCCGATGAAGGCGGGGCGGTCGGCGTACGACGGCAACGTCTGGCCGGAGCGCTCCAGCAACGACCACGCCTTGTCGGCCGGCGACAGGGGGATGTCCTGCATGAAACGGATGGTGCTGATGCGGTTGGCGTAGCTGTTGTACGGCGACACGTATGCGCGGCGCACGTCGGCCGGCATCTTGCGCTCCACGCCCAGCCACGAGGCACCGGCGGAGAACGCGTTGAAGGTGCGGATGATCCACTCCCCCACCGTCCAGTGACGGCCCAGCGCGATCTGCCACGGCATTTTCTTCGCAGCCGGCATCGGGAATGCCGCCGTGTTGAGCACCACCAGGCGCTTGACCTGCGCGTGGTGCGACAGCGCCCAGCCAAAGCCGATCATGCCGCCCCAGTCGTGCACGGCCAAGGTCACCGGGCCGATGATGCCCAGGTGCCTGAGCAGCGCGTCCAGATCGTCCACGCGCGACTGCAGCGTGTAGTCGTAATGCGCGTCATCGGGCTTGTCCGACAGGCCCATGCCGATGTGGTCGGGCACGATGCAACGGTATTTGTCCGACAGCCCCGCCACCAGCGTGCGCCAGTAATAGCTCCACGACGGGTTGCCGTGGACCATCACCACCACCTCGCCATCGCGCGGACCTTCGTCGAGATAGTTCATCGACAGGCCGGGGCGCACCTCGAAGCGGTGCGGATGAGCGGGGTAACCGGGAAGCTGGGGCATGCAATCGCACCTGTAAAAAGGGCCGGTAGTACCGGCCCTTGGATTCAACGTAGCGGTCTTGTTACCAGACCACTTCGGCCATCGAGCAGTTCAGGCCCGAGCCGATACCGAGCAGCGCGATGCGATCGCCCTTCTTCAGCCGGCCCAGTTCCTTGAGCTTGCTCAGCACGATCGGCACCGAGGCCGGACCGATGTTGCCGTGCTCGCCGAAGATGGTCATGACCTTCTTCGGGTCGATGCCGAAGTTCTTGATGAACGCGGCGGTGTGCGGCTGGCTCACCTGGTGGATGACGAACTGGTCCAGTTCGTCCACCGCCCAGCCCAGCGCTTCGCGTGCAGCCACGAAGGTCTTCTGGGCCAGCTTGATGCCCTCGATCAGCAGCATGCGGGTGTCGGTGACCATGCGGTCCAGGTTGCCGCGGCACAGCTGGTTCCACTCGGTGGCCGAACGGGTCACGCCACCGCGGTAACGCGGCGCGTCGGGCACCAGTTCGGTCCGTGCCATCACCATGGCGGCGGCACCGCAGCCCAGGGTCAGCGCGGCCATCTCGTTGCGGAAGTCATCGGCGGTCACGCCCGGCAGGGCCATGCGCTCGAGGGTCTTCTCGTAGACCAGGTTGGCGGTTTCGCCATCGACGATCAGCGCGTAGTCGATCTCACCGCGCTCAAGCATGCGCGCAGCGATGTCCATGCCATTGATGAAGGCCAGGCAGGCGTTGGCGACGTCGAAGGTCATGCACTCATCGCCCACGCCCAGGTTGCCCGAGACGATGCTGGCGGTGGACGGCTCCAGATAGTCGCGGCTGACCGAGGTGTTGACCAGCAGGCCGATCTTGTCGGCGCCGATCCCGGCATCTTCCAGCGCCTTGCGGGCGGCCAGGGTCGCCGCATCGGAGGCGAGCATGTCCGCATCCCACAGACGACGGGCGTGGATGCCGGCGATATCGCCGAGCACGTCGGTACGGATGCCCAGACGATCCAGCGTCGGCTGCAGACGTTCGTTGATTTCCTTGGACGTCAGCGTGTGCGGCGCGTCGATGTGCGCCAGGCCGGCGATAGAGACATTCTTGAAGAGCATCAGTTAGCGCCAAGGCTCAGGCAAAGGGGGCGCTATTGTAAGCCGGCCTTGCCTTCACCGCACCTTTACGAATTCACGCTTGGGCGTATGGTGCGCGGCCGGGCGCTGAAGGGTTCAGCGAGGCGGGCACTGGAAGGCCAGGAAACGCTGGCTGCCATCGGCCGGCTGGCCACTGGCCTGGACGGCATTGGCCCCGGCGCTGGGGGCTTCATTGCGTGCCAGGGTTTCCAGTTCTTCCTGCACGCGCAGGGGGTTGCGGTTGTAGAAGGCCACCTTGCTCTTGACCGTCACCACCACCTCGCCCTTGCTCTGGCAGCCGCTCGGCACCTGGCCGGGAGGCAGCACGCGCACGGTCTTGCCTACCGGTTCGATCGGCACCCACGTGCAGGCGGTGGCGCTGAGGGTGAGCAGGGAAAGCAGAAGAACGCGCATGTGGGAGACCTGGCTGGGCGACGAGAAAGGAGTGTGCGGGAAACGGCTGAATCGGGGGTGATGGGGTGCCGGGCCGAAGCCCGGCCCCCTGCTTCGGCAGGTCAGCGAGGTTGCCGGCCAGCGGCCGGCACTACCTTGCCATCTGCATCGATCACGTGGACCTCGCCCAGGTTCAGCGCGCGGACCTCCTTCTCGGTCTGCTTCAGGTCACCGACCACCACCCAGGTGAGGGTGTTCGGGTCCAGCGTGGCCGCCGCCTGCTGCACCTGCGCCGGGGTCATGGCCTCGATCTCGGCCTTGCGCTTGAACACATAGTCGTCCGGACGCTGGTAACGCACGATGCCGCTGATGGTGCCCAGCACCGCACTGGCGGTTTCATACGCGCCGGGCAGGCTCAGCGTCTGGATGTTGCGGATGCGCGCCACTTCGGCGGCAGTGGCCGGCTTGGCGCCACTGGCGAAGTCGCGGATCTCCTTCTGCATTTCCCGCATCGACTCGGCGGTCTTGTCGATCTGCACCGGCGCACGGGCACCCCAAGGGCGCTGGCCCAGGGTGTTGCTGGCACTGCTGCCGGCACCGTAGGACCAGTGTTTCTCCTCACGCAGGTTCATGTTCAGGCGCGACGTGAAGTCGCCGCCGAGCACGCCGTTGGCGATGTCGAAGCGGGTGCTGCCCGGATCCATCGCCGACGGGACCACCTGGCTGGCGAACAGGTTGGCCTGGACGGCGCCGGGCTGGTCGATCAGGTACACGCGGGCGTGGGTCGGGCGGGCCACGTCGACCGGCGCCTTGACCGGCGGGGCAGTGCCCTGGCCCTTCCAGTCACCGAACTGACGCTCCAGCAGCGGCACGATTTCCTTCAGGGTGGTGTCGCCGACCACGATCAGCGTGCCCTGCTCGGGACGCAGCGCGTCACGGTGGAAATCGACCAGGTCCTGGCGGGTCAGCGACTGGATGTCGGCTTCATTGCCACTGCCCGTGAACGGAATCGCGTACGGATGACCGGCGCCGTACAACAGGGTCGGCATCACGCGCATCGCCGCCGCGCTGGGGTTGACCTTCTCCTGCTGGATGCCGGCGATCCAGGTCGCCTTGACCCGGTCGATCTCGCCCTGCTCGAAGCGCGGCTGGCGCAGCATGTCCGCATACAGGGCCAGCGACGGGGCCAGGTTTTCCTTCAAGGCCGACAGGTAGACGCTGGCGCTGTCCAGCGATGCCGACGCACCCAGGCTGGCGCCGAGGGCATCGGCGGCGTTGGCGAACGGCAGTGCGCCGAGCTTGCCGGCGCCTTCGCCCATCAGGTCCATGGTGAAGTTGGCGGTGCCCTGCTTGCGGCCCTGGTCGGCGGTGAAGCCACCGGGGAATTCATAGCTGAACTGCACCACCGGAATGTCGTGGCGTTCGGCCAGGATCACCTGGGTGCCGTTCTTGAGCGTGGCGCGGTGCAGCTGCGGGAATTTCAGCTCCGGGAAGGTCTTGGTCTGCGGTACGCCGGTGCTGCGGTCGACCTGCTTGGGCAGGGTGGTGAACTTGGGATCCACGGCCGGTACGGTGAACGGCTTGGGCGATTCGGACGGCAATTCGGCCAGCGCCACGCGCGCGCCCGGCTCCACCACCACCGTGTGGTCGCCCACGCCCAGCCACTTGGCACCGGCGCTGCGCACGTCGTCGGCGCTGGCCGCATCGATGGTCGCCAGCGACCGGCGGAAGCAACCCGGATCGCCTTCGAACACGGTGCATTCGGCCAGCGCATCGGCCTTGCCGCCAAAGCCGCCGATACGCTCGATGCCACGGATGAAGCCGGCCCGGAAGGCGGTCTTGCCACGGCTCAGTTCATCGGCGCTCGGGCCATCCTTGACCAGGCGCTTGATTTCCTCGTCGATGATCGCTTCGACCTTGGCCGGGTCCACGCCCTGCTTCACGGTGGCCATCACCACGAAGTTGGACCCCAGCTGCGAGCTGTAGGCGCCGGCGCTGATGTTGTCCACCAGCTTGTCCTGGTGCAGCAGGCGCTGGTCCAGACGCGAGGACTTGGCACCGCCGAGCACCTGGGCGAACAGCTGCAGCTGGTCCAGGTCGGTGGTGCCGACCTGGGCCACGTTCCAGGCGCGGTAGATGCGCGCCTGCGGCACCTTGTCGGTCATCACTTCACGCGTGCTCTTCTCGCGCTTGGCCACGTCCACCTTCGGCTGGGCCATGCTCGGACCGGCCGGGATGTCGCCGAAGTACCTGGCGACCTTTTCCTTGGCGGTGGCCAAGTCGATGTCGCCGGCCAGCACCAGCACCGCGTTGTTGGGGCCGTACCAAGTGCGGAACCAGGTCTTGACGTCATCCAGCGACGCCGCGTTGAGGTCGTTCATCGACCCGATCACGCTGTGGTGGTACGGGTGGCCTTCCGGATACATCGCGCGGGTCAGCTTTTCCCAGACCTGCCCGTAAGGCTGGTTTTCGCCCTGGCGCTTTTCGTTCTGGACCACGCCGCGCTGTTCGTCGAGCGCGGCCTGATCGATCGCACCCAGCAGATGGCCCATGCGGTCTGACTCCATCCACAACGCCATGTCCAGCGCGGTGGTCGGCACGTTCTCGAAGTAATTGGTGCGGTCGGTGTTGGTGGTGCCGTTCTGGCCGGTCACACCGACCTGCTTGAAGGGCTCGAAGTACTCGCCGTTGTGGTTTTCGCTGCCCTGGAACATCAGGTGTTCGAACAGGTGCGCGAAGCCGGTGCGCCCCGCCGGTTCGTCCTTGCTGCCCACGTGGTACCAGATGTTCACCGCCACGATCGGGGCCTTGCGGTCGGTGTGCACCACCACGCGCAGGCCGTTGGGAAGGGTGAACTGCTCGAACGGAATGTCCACCTTGGCCGGCGTGGCGGGCTTGGCCAGCACAGGCGCCGGCACGAAGCTGCCCAGGGCGGCGGAGAGCGCTACAGCCAGCAGCGCGGCACGCGGGCGGAGTTGGACGGTCATTCCGTTTCCTTGGTCATGAAAGTGAAGACCGATGCTAGCGCGTGGCGGGCACCCGCGGCATCCGCCAACAGTCATTGCCGGTATCGGGGAACTTCCTGCCCCTGGGCGCCTTTGATAGGCCTGCTCACTCATTGCTGAGCACCAGGCCGCGGACCAAGGCGCGCCCGGCGCGGACAGGTGTCCGGACAGCGGACACCCTGAATCAAACACAAAACCCTTTTAAATCAACCACTAAAAGTTGGCACGGCGCCTGCTTGGTACTGGGTGGGGCAACGCGAAGAACAGAACAAAACTGACTCCGCGCTGAACAAAATAAAGAAAGTGCAGATTGTTCTTGCAAGCCCCGAACCGGTGTACTACCTTACTACCACACCACTGCCCACCAACACTAAACAGGCCCGCCATGAACACCAAGATCCTCGCCATCGCCATCGCCCTCGCCGCCGGTTCCGCGTTTGCTTCGAACGTGCAGGCCGCCGCCATCACCACCCTGGATACCCTGCAGGTCCGCCCGTCGGCCGACCAGATTGCCCAGGCCGAGGTCGAGCGCAGCAGCGCCATCCCGACCCTGGCCCTGGTGGAAGTCCGCCCGACCGCTGGCCTGATTGCCGACTACCGCGCCGAACTGGCCGGCAGCCGCCGCGTCACCACGCTGGCCTCGGTGGAAGTGCGCCCGACCGCCGAACAGCGCCAGGCCCTGGCTGCCGAACAGGTCAACGATCGCGATTACGTCGCCACCCTGACCGCCGCCGCCACCGCCGTCGCCCGCGACGTGATCGTCAACCTGCCGGCCCTGCAGGTGCGTCCGTCGGCCGCCGATCTGCAGGCCCTGGCGCTGGAAACCGCTGTCCAGGTGCTGGTCCGTCCGTAACCGGTTGCTGCGGTAACGCGCAGCAGCCGCGTAAACTGCGGCGATGACCGCGCCCACGTTCCACGTCATCCTGTTCCAACCCGAAATCCCGCCGAACACCGGCAATGTGATCCGCCTCTGCGCCAACACCGGCGCGCGGCTGCATTTGATCGAGCCGCTCGGTTTCGACCTGAGCGACAAGCAGCTCAAACGCGCCGGCCTGGACTATCACGAATACGCTCGACTGCAGGTGCATCCAGACCTGGCTACCGCCCTGCAGACCATCGCACCCCGGCGACTGTTCGCCCTCAGTACCCGCGGCAGCGTGCGTTACGACACCCAGCAGTTCGAAGACGGCGATGCCTTCCTGTTCGGCCCGGAAACCCGCGGCCTGCCACAGGACCTGCTTGACGCACTCCCCGATGGTCGGCGCCTGCGCCTGCCGATGCAGCCGGACAACCGCAGCCTCAATCTGTCCAACACGGTCGCCGTGGTGATGTACGAGGCATGGCGCCAGAACGGGTTCGCCGGCGGGGAATAGCACGCCGTGCCGACCAACGGTCGGCACCTACCGGTGACACAGGCACCTGCCGGCCGCGTAGCACCTGACCGTTGCTCAAGTGGCCCGTTCAACGGTAGTGCCGGCCGCTGGCCGGCTCCCGACACCGCCGACACCCTTAAGCCGACACCCTTAAAACGCGTTGATGCCCGTCAGCTCGCGCCCGATCACCAGCTGGTGCACGGTCTCGGTGCCCTCATAGGTGATCACCGATTCCAGGTTCAGCGCGTGCCGAATCGCCATGTGTTCGGTGGTGATGCCCGCGCCGCCGAGCAGGTCGCGGCATTCGCGCGCGATGTCTATCGCCATGCGGCAGTTGTTCCACTTGGCCAGACTGACCTGCTGCGGATGCAGCTGCCCGGCATCCTTCAACCGCCCCAGCTGCAGCGCCAGCAACTGCGCCGTGGTGATCCGCCGGGCCATGTCGGCCAGCTTGATCTGCGCGCTCTGTGTGGCCGCCACCGGGCGCCCGAACAGCACCCGTTGCTTGGTGTAGTTCAGCGCCTCGTCCAGGCACGCCACCGCGGCCCCGATCGGGCCCCAGCTGATGCCGTATCGGGCTTGGTTCAAGCAGCCCAACGGGCCCTTCAGGCCCTGCACGTTGGGCAGGCGGTTGCGCTCTGGCACGCGTACGTTGTCGAAGAACAGCGCACCGGTCAGCGAGGCACGCAGGCTCATCTTGTGCTTGATTTCCTGGGTAGTGAAACCGGCCATGCCCTTCTCCAGCACGAAACCCTGGATGCCGTCTTCGGTATGCGCCCAGACGATGGCGATGTCGGCCACCGGGCCGCTGGTGATCCACATCTTGCTGCCGTTGACCACCCAGTCGCCGCCATCGCGTACCGCACGGGTCTTCATCGCCGCCGGATCCGAACCGCCATGCGCCTCGGTCAGGCCGAAGCAGCCGATCACCTTGCCGGCGGCCATGTCCGGCAGCCAGCGCGTGCGCTGTTCCTCGCTGCCGTAGGCGAAGATCGGGTACATGCACAGCGAACTCTGCACCGAGACGAAGCTGCGCAGGCCAGAATCGCCGCGCTCCAGCTCCTGGCAGATCAGGCCGTAGCTGACCGCGTTGAGCCCGCCACCGCCGTACTGCTCGGGCAGGCTGGAGCCGAGCAGACCGAGCGCGGCGATTTCCGGGATCAACTCGTCCGGAAAGCGGCCCTGGTCGAACGCGTCGCCGATGATCGGCAGCACGCGCGCGTCGGTGAAGCGCGCCACCGTGTCCTGCACGGCACGCTCCTCATCGGTGAGCAGGGCGCGGACATCAAACAGGTCGTACGGATTCAGTGACATGGCTACCCGGGCATGAAGGCGATCAAACAGGGGGCCATTGTGGTCGCTGCACCGCATCCGGCCAAGGCACGCCGCAGCACGGCCGCGGCAATGACGCGACCGCAGGTGCTGCCGGCGGCCCACCCAGGTAGAGCCACGCCGTGCGTGGCTGGCTGGCTGGCAGGCGCCATGAGCGCCGTGCGCAGCGGACGACACGTGGCGCTACCCCCACTCAAGATTGCGGGCGCATCGGCATTGGTGCGCCGCACCATCGGCATGCGTGAAGCACGCACTCACGTGGCGTCAACGTCGGCGATCTAGGCGGAAACGCCGCGTCCGGCTACCCTGCACACCTGATCCAGTAGTTGCGCCGTCTGCCGCGCGCGCGATTCCCAGGCAACCGCCAGCGGCTTTGGCCGACGGCACTACCCAAGAGTTACGCACCCCCATGAGCGAAGAGACCCCCGTCCTGCCCCCGCGTGAAGCCATGGAATTTGACGTGGTGATCGTCGGCGCCGGCCCCGCCGGCCTGGCCACCGCGATCCGCCTGCGCCAGCGCGCGATCGAGGCCGGCCGCGAGTTGTCCGTGTGCATCCTGGAGAAAGGTTCCGAGCCGGGTGCGCACATCCTGTCCGGCGCGATCATGGACCCGCGCGCGCTGACCGAGCTCTTCCCGGACTGGGCCGAGCGCGGCGCGCCGCTGAAGCAGAAAGTCACCCGTGACGAGTTCCTGTTCCTCAGCGAAACCGGCGCGCGCGGCACCCCGCATGCGCTGCTGCCGGAGTGCTTCCACAACGACGGCAATTACATTGTCAGCCTGGGCGAGGTGACCCGCTGGCTGGCGCAGCAGGCCGAAGCGCTGGAAGTGTCGATCTTCCCCGGGTTCCCCGCCGCCGAAGTCCTCTACACCGCCGAAGGCGCGGTGATGGGCGTGGCCACCGGCGACATGGGCATCGAAAAGAACGGCACCCCCGGCCCCAATTTCGAACGCGGCATGGAACTGCATGCCAGGTACACGATCTTTGCCGAAGGCTCGCGCGGCCACCTTGGCCGCCAGTTGATCGCGCGCTACCAGTTGGATGCCGGCAAGGACCCGCAGGCCTACGGTATCGGCATCAAGGAACTGTGGCAGATCGATCCGGCCAAGCATGAGCCGGGCCTGGTGGTGCATGCCGCCGGCTGGCCGCTGGACAACGCCACCTATGGCGGCGCGTTCCTGTACCACGCCGACGGCGGCAAGGTGTCGATCGGCTACGTGGTCGGCCTGGATTACAAGAACCCGTGGCTGAGCCCGTTCGAAGAATTCCAGCGTTTCAAGACCCACCCGTCCATCCGCAAGCACCTGGAAGGCGGCAAGCGCATTGGTTACGGCGCGCGCGCGATCACCGCCGGCGGCCTGATGTCGCTGCCCAAGACGGTGTTTCCCGGTGGCGCGCTGGTCGGCTGCGAGGCCGGCTTCCTCAACGTCAGCCGGATCAAGGGCAGCCATGCGGCGATCAAGACCGGCATGCTGGCCGCCGATGCAGCGTTCGATGCGCTCGCCGCCGATCGTCAGCACGACGAACTCAGCGCCTACCCGGCCGCGTTCGAGACCAGCTGGCTACATGAGGAGCTCAAGCAGTCCAAGAACTTCAAGCAGTGGTTCAAGAAGGGCCAGACCGTGGCCACGCTGATGACCGGCATCGAGCAGTGGCTGCTGCCCAAGCTCGGCATCCGCAACCCGCCGTGGACGCTGCGCCACAGCACCCCGGACCACGCCTGTCTGGAGGCGGCCGACAAGCACGCCAGGATCGTCTATCCCAAGCCCGATGGCGTGCTCACCTTCGACAAGCTCAGCTCGGTGTTCCTGAGCAGCACCAACCATGCCGAAGACCAGCCCAGTCACCTCACGCTCAAGGACGCCAGCGTGCCGGTGCGGATCAACCTGGCCGAGTATGCCGGCCCGGAAGCGCGCTACTGCCCGGCCGGGGTGTACGAATTCGTCGGTGCGCAGGGCCAGGAGCAGCTGCAGATCAATGCGCAGAACTGCGTGCACTGCAAGACCTGCGACATCAAGGACCCCACCCAGAACATCGTCTGGGTGACCCCGCAGGGCGGTGGCGGCCCGAACTACACGGGCATGTGATGCGACACGCCTGCCTGCTCGGGGTCGCGCTGTGCCTGTGTGCGTGCACGCGCACTGCGCAGACGCCCGAGCAGGTGCATCAACAGCAGCTGCAGCGCGCGTTCGCGATCTGTGCCGGATGCCACACCGTCACCCCGGGTGGCGTGCATCGTTTCGGTCCCAACCTGCACGGGGTGGTCGGGCGTCGCGCCGGCAGCCTGGCCGACTATCCCTATTCCACTGCAATGCGCCAGGCCGACATCACCTGGAGCACGGACACCCTGGATACCTTCCTGCGCGCGCCGGCCGCCGTTGTGCCGGGGTCGCGGATGGTCAATGCCACCGCCGATGCGGAACGGCGGCGTCAGGTCATCGAGTACCTGCAGCAGGCACGCTGACCGTCAGTCCTGTTGCAGCGACGCCAGGTAAGTGCGCAGGGCGGCATCGAAGCGCTCCAGTTCCTCGCCGCAGGCATCCACGCCGTGCACGCCGACCTGCTGCATCAGCGAACGCGCCTGTTCCACCAGCACACCGGCACCGAGGGTGCCCAGCCCGCCGACAATGCGGTGCAGCACCTCTGCCACCGTGTCACTGTCACCCTGCGCGCGAGCCGCCTGGGCGCGGCGCAGGTCCTCTTCGGTGGTGCTGCGCATGCTCTCGATCATCACGCCGGCCACATGCTCGGAACCGAAGCGCTGCACGATCGCCGTGCGCGTCGGCATCGCGCCCGACGGTGTCGCCTGCGGGACGGCCACCGGCGTTTCCTCGTGGCCGGGCAGCCAGCGCAGCAGCACCTGGCGCAAGGTGGCCAGCGCGACAGGCTTGGCCAGCAGATCGTCCATGCCGGCCTCGCGGCAGCGTTGCAGGTCTTCGGCGAGCGCGCTGGCAGTCAATGCGATCACCGGCATCCGCGGCAGGCCGCGCTCCAGTTCGCGTTCGCGCAGGCGCCGGGTCATGGCGTAGCCGTCCAGCACCGGCATCCGGCAATCGGTGATCACCAGGTCGAAGTGTTCCTGCTCCAGCAGCGCCAGCGCGTCCTGCCCCTGCGCGGCAAGCGCGTAGGCAAGGCCGAGTTGCTGCAGCCGCCAGCGCATCAGCGCCTGGTTGGTGGGATGGTCCTCCACCACCAGCACGCGGTACTGCCGCAGCGTCTCCGGCAACGCACCCAACGGCTCGCCGTCGCGTGCCGGGGCCGCATCGGACTCCATCGCCGGCACCCGCGGCAACAGCAGGTGCACCACCACTTCAGTACCCTCCCCGGGCACGCTGTGCAGTTCCAGGCTGCCGCCCATCAAGGCGACCAGCCGCTGGCAGATGCTCAAGCCCAGCCCGGTGCCACCGTACTGGCGGGTGGTGGCGATATCGGCCTGGGCGAAGGGCTTGAACAGGCGCTCGCGCTGCCCCGGTGAGATGCCGATACCGGTGTCGGTCACCGCCAGACGCAGCCGCTGCGCGCCATCCTCCTCGTCGGTCACGCCCAGCGCGATGGCAACGCCGCCCTGCTCGGTGAACTTGATGGCATTGCTGAGCAGGTTGAACGCGATCTGGCGCAGGCGCATGCCATCGCCCAGGTGCATCGGCGCCACCGCCACATCGACCTGCAGCTGCAGTGTCAGCCCTTTGGCCGCGGCCTGCGGCGACAGCAGCTGCTGCACGTTGTCGAGCAGGCCGCGCAGCGCCAGCGGCTGCAGTTCCAGGCGCAGCGCGCCGGCTTCGATCCGCGAGTAGTCCAGGATGTCGTCAAGGATGTGCCGGAGCATCTGCGCCGAGTCCTCGATCACCGCGATGATGCGCCGCTGTTCGCCATCGAGCGGGGTATGGGCCAGCACTTCAAGCATGCCCAGCACTCCGCTCATGGGCGTGCGGATCTCATGGCTCATCGTGGCCAGGAAATCGGACTTGGCCGCGGTCGCGTGCTCGGCCGCAGCCTTGGCGGCAGCCAGCGCATCGGCCTGTGCACGTGCCTCCGTGACATCCACCCAGTACCCGCTCCACAGGATTTCACCGGCATCGACCGCGTAGGGCAGCGCGCGCGAGCGCACCCAACGAAGGCTGCCGTGTGGGCTGGTGCGGAACTCGATGTCCAGCGCGGCGAAATCGCGTGCGGCGTGGTCCAGCGCCTGGCGGACACGCTCGCGATCCTGCGCATCGATGCAGGCCATCAGCCGCTTCTCGTCCGCCATCGCATCGGCCACGCTCAAGCCGAACAGCGCTTCCAGGTCGCCGGCGATGTACGGGAAGGAGAACTCGCCACGGCTGTCGCGCCGCGCCTGATACACGGTGGCCGGCAGGTTGTCGGTCACCCCGGCAAGGCGCTGCTCCAGGCGCCGGCGCATGCCGACCTCACGGCGCAGCCGCCAGTAGCCCCAGCCGTGCACCAGGATGGCGGTCAGCAGCACCAGCGCCAGCGGCACCGCCCAGCGCGCGATCGAACGCCAGTCCACCTCGCTGTGGTACTCGGCCGACAGCCAGTCACCGCGAATGGCTTCATGCTCGCGCGGGCTGAGGTTGACCAGCACGCGGTCGAAGGTGGTCGCCAGCGGCGCGTACTGGCGCTTGACCGCCAGCGAAAGGCGGTCGGAGAAGCCAGCCGGCGCGGTCACATGCAACTGCGCGGGGTATTTCTCCCGCACGATGCGATCGGTGGTGGCCAGATTGCCGATGTAGGCGTCGGCGTCCCCGTGGGCCAGCCGCGCCAAGGCCTGCTCGGCACTGCGCGCGGGCACGATGCGCGCATTCGGCGCGTGCTGCAGCACGTAGCCGCGCAGGCGCTCGGGATCGGACAAGAGGATGCTGCGCCCGTCCAGATCGGCCAGGGCCAGTACCGAGGGGCTGTCGGCGCGCACCACGATCACGTTGGGCACGGTGATGAAGGGCTGGCTGAACACCCAGTCCGGCCCGAGGTAGGCCGAATCATTGGGAATGCCCATGATCACGTCGACCTCGCCCTTGCGCAGCTGCTCGCGCACCTCGAACCAGTCGTGCGCCGGTACCTGCGCCAGGTGCGCGCCGACCATGCGCAGTTGGCGCAGGTAGTCGCCCGCCACGCCGCTGGGCTGTCCGGCGGCATCGATGAAGGCCAGCGGCGCGGCGTTGGGCGCGAACGCCATCCGCAGCGGCGTGGCCAGCACCTGCTTCTCGGCATTGCCCAGGATCAGCCGCGACCGGGTGGACCACTGCAGCGGATGCAGCCAGCGTTGGGCCAGTGCGTCGTGTTCGCCGCGGGTGACTTCGCTGAGCGCGCCATCCAGTGCTTCGGCCAGCGGCTGCTTGGCATTGGGAACGCCGAAGTGCAGACGCTCCGGTGGCAGGTCGCTGGGCCGCAGCAGGGTGACCTGGCGCATCGCGTGCTGGTCGATCAGCATGTTGGCCACGTACGCGTTGCCGATGTATACGTCGGCTTCGTTGCGGCCGACCATGTTCAACGCGGTCAACGTATCGGCGGCGGTGACCTGCAACGCGGCCGGAAAGCGCGCGCGCACCTGGTCGCTGGTGACGAAGTCGCGCTCGGTCACCACGCGCAGCCCATGCAGGTCCGGGTCGGTGGAGGTGCGGGTGTCATCGGGGCGCCCGACCACGGCCAGCGGCGCATCCATGTAGGCACGGGTGTAAACCACGCATCGGGTGCGGTCGGCGCTCAGGGTGATGTTCATCACCACATCGATTTCGCCTCGACAGGCGGCATCGAGCACCTCGGCCCAGCTGCCGTACCTGCGCACGTCCACCCGTACCCCGAGGCGCCGCGCGAGCAGGCTCAGGTAGTCGTAACCCAAGCCCTGCGGACGTCCATCGTGCATCGATTCGAACGGCGGCCAGCCGCTGTCGTAAATGCCCAGGATGATGGTAGGGTGCCGACCAAGCCATTCACTCTGGCGGGATGATAGCGACGCCGGCGCGGCCGGCGCGTCCGCCCCCACCGCCAGCATCGGCACGAGGGCAAGGACCAGCAGCAACAGCCAGCGGGCAACCGGAGTACGCATGCGGTCTTATCTCCGTAGAATGATGTTTCCACCACGGCACGGCCCGAGCGGCGTCCGCCTAGGCGACCATACTAGTCCATGACCCTGCGCATCATCATCGCTGACGATCACCCGGTGGTCCGTATCGGCACCAAAGCGGTGATCGAAGCCAGCGGCGTGGGTGTGGTGGTGGCCGAGGCCAGCAGCGCCGACGAACTGCTCACCGCATTGACCACCCAGCCCTGCGATGTGCTGGTGACCGACTACTCCATGCCGGGCAGCCAACAGGCCGACGGCTTTGCCATGATCGGCATGATCCGCCGTCGTTTCCCGGACCTGCCGGTGCTGATGTTGAGCGTCTCCAACAACCTGGCGATCCTGCGCATGGTGGTCTCCATCGGCGTGCTCGGTCTGGTCGACAAGACCTCCTCGATGGAAGAACTGCCGCTGGCCATCCAGACCGTGCAGCGCGGCTTGCCCTACGTGAGCCGCACGCTGAAGGAGCGCATTGACGCGATCGGCACGCACAACGTCGATGAGATCAGCACCAAACCGCTTTCGCCCCGCGAGGTCGAAGTGCTGCGCCTGCTCGGCAGCGGACTGACCGTGAAAGAGATCGCCCTGCAGCTGCACAAGAGCGTCAGCACGATCAGCCGTCAAAAGGGCGATGCCATGCTGAAGCTGGGCCTGAAGGGCGATGCCGAGCTGTTTGACTACCTGCGCGACGGCGAAATCTGATAAATCGGTCACACTTTTAGCTCAACGCATTCCCCTCCCCTTGTGACGGGGTTGGCAGATATGCCATGATGTCGCTGGATGAGTTCCTAATGCGAGGTCGAAGGAATCGGCCGGCTCATCTACCACGCTCCCCCGTCATGGGCCGGGGCGTCTTACGCGTCGGCCTTCCTGCCCGATGCCCGCAGATCCATGGAGAGGCGCATGAACTTCCTTCCCGCCGTCAGTCCGAGCCTTGTGCGTCCGCGCGTGCGCGTGGCGTTGGTCGGCCTGTTGGTCGCGCTGCTCGCCAGCGCATGCAGCCCCTCGCCTTCGACCGCGTCACCACAGGGCGCCTCCGCGCCACGACAGGATGTTGCCCCGATGCAGAGCACCCTTACTCCCGCCGCTACCGCCACGCCGCCCGATGCCGGCAGCGTGCTGTATTTCATCTACCAGGTCGACGGCGATGGCGCGACGTCATATGAAGTTGCCAATGGCGCGGTCGCGACCTTCTGGTTCGGCCATGCCTTCGAACTGGGCGGCACCAGGTACTACACCGGCTTTGCCTGGAACACCGTGGCCAAGTACGGCAAGCCGGGCGAAGACGAGGCCGGCCCGGAGACCCAGGTAACGCTGACCGAAGCCACCTTCACCCTGACCGGCACCAAGGCCGACAAGCCCTGGGTGTTCAAGGGCATGGAACGCTCGATCGGCAAGGTCGGCGCCTACGGCAACCCGCCCACCATCGACAGCAAGCGCAAGCCGGTCGAACACCGCACCGCCGGTGGCAAGCTGCTGCTGGCGGTACCGACCAGCAGCTTCGAGGCCGGCACCAGCATTGATGGCTACAGCATCCTGGTGTTCAACCCGGACTACGCGCAGGACAAACAGGACGACCGCGTCTGGGCCTACCTGGGCTCGGTCACCACCGGCGAAGACAACGCCGCCGCCTGCGACGAAGGCCAGGCCATGCCGTGCATCGGCAGCGATGGCGAACTGGCCTTCAGCGCCGTGGCCGGCAGCGATCTGCCCGCGATCCGCGTCACCCGCACCGGCACCACCTTCGACGGGCCGGATGCAACGCGTCCGATGGGCCCGCAGGACACGGCGACCTACGCCTACGATCCGGCCGCCAAGGCATACGTACAGAAGTAAGCAGCAAGCAGGACCTGTTGACCGACATGTTGAAGACTCATGGATGAGTCCGGTTGGCGTACTGCGGCATAGGCCGCTCCAACAACCCCAGAGGAAGACGTCATGGCACAGCGTGACTACAGTAAAAAGGAAGTTCTCGACATCATCGAGCAGGTCGCACAGCGCAAGGGCATCCCGAGCGAGGATTTCCTGCGGTTTGCGCACATCGAAACCGGCGGCCGCTTCGACGAGCGCGCCGAGAACAAGACCACCCACGCCAAGGGCCTGTTCCAGTTCCTGCCGTCCACCGCAGAACGTTACGGCCTGAAAGGTCACGAGTTCGATCCGACCCGTAACACCGAAGCGGCCGCGGAGATGTTCCAGCGCAACCTGACGGACATGCAGAAGCGGCACGACCGCACCGGGCATCCGTACCTGTCCGGCGAAGACAAGCCGACCGGGCTGGACCTGTACTTGGCGCACCAGCAGGGCGAGGCCGGTTACGGCTCGATCCAGACCGCGATCGCCACCGGCACGTTCGGCGTGGTGCGCGACCGCCATGGCGAGCAGATCGACATGCGGCCGCGGATCATGGCGCAGATCGGCGATGACGTCCAAGCGCTGACCGGCCACAGCCGTGCCGACATGCGCAAGATGAACGACCACGACCTGGCCGCCAGCTTCGCCCAGTACTACGACCGCAAGTACGATGCGATCAGCATCCCCGAAAAGCACGTCGCCCCGCTCACCGAAGGCCACGCGCGCCCGGCCCAGCAGCAGGCACCGTCTGCCCCGACGCAGACGGCCACGTCGCCGGCGCAGACCGCCGGCG
>NZ_JBFULC010000019.1:0-58460 GCF_056400525.1 Stenotrophomonas sp. P5_A9 | reverse complement strand
GGCCGGGGGCGTCGCCGGAAAGGGCATGGGRGCCCAGCGCCCGACCCACCGACCGCCGCACCTGAAAAACTCAACAGCGCGCGTCATGCTTGCCACCGGTTTGGAAAAAGAACTCTATAAAAAGTCAGGCCCGCTTTCGCGGGCCCGTTCCTTTCAACCATGGCGCAGCGCGATCAGGACGTCCGTTCTTCAATCTCGTCCACGCCCAGATTGGTCGAAGGATTATCGTAGACCGCCCGATCGAGCAGCCCCGTCTCCTTGGCCACCAGCACCGGCACCAGCATCTGCCCGGTCACGTTGGTCATCGTGCGCATCATGTCCAGGATCCGATCGATCGCATACAGATACCCGATCGTCTCCAGCGGCAGATTGGCCGCGCTCAACACCACCGTCGCCATCACCACTGCAGTCCCCGGCACGCCCGCCGTACCGAAACTGCCCAGCACCGAGGCGATCAGCACCACGATGTACTGCTCCGGCGACAACGGCACCCCCGTGTACTGCGCGATGAACACCGCGCACAACGCCGGATAGATCGCCCCGCAGCCGTCCATTTTGATGCTCGCACCCAGCGGCACCGCGAACGATGCGTAGTCTTTGTTCACGCCCAGGTTGTGCGTGATCGAACGCATCGCCGCCGGCATCGCCGCAAAGCTCGACGAACTCACGAACGCCACCTGCATGCCCGGCGCCGCGCCACGGAAGAACTTCAGCGGGTTCAACCCGTGCGACAACAGCAGCCCACCGTAGACCACCACGATGTGGAACGCGCACGCCACGTACAACGCCAGCACGAAGCTGCCAAGCGGCAGCAGCTTCTCGAAGCCATAACTGCCCACCAGCCCGGCGATCAGACCGAAGGTTCCCAGCGGCGTCATCTCCAGCACGAAGCGCGTTACCTGGATCATGATGTCGCTCATCTGACCGGTCAGCTTGCGCGCCTCGGCCACCTTGTCGCCGAGCTTCACCATCGCAAAGCCGAGCAGACCGGCGAAGAAGATCACCGGCAGGATCGAGCCGCGCCCGGCCGCCAGCACCGTCTCACCTGCCGCGTTCACCCGCGTGCCGATGCCGGTCAACGCATAGAACACGTTGGAGGGCACCACGTCCATCAGCACCTTGATCACGCTCGGCACTTCGCGCGGCGTGTAGCCGTGGTCCATGCTCAGGCTCAGGTTGCCCGTGCCCGGCTGCAGGATCGTGCCCACCGCCAGGCCCACGCAGACCGCCAGGGCGGCGGTGATGATGAACCACAGGAACGTGCGCCCGCCGAGGGCGGCCACCGACTTCTGGCCGTGGAGCGAGGAGATCGCGTTGATCACCGCGAAGAACACCAGCGGCACCGCGATCATCTTGATCAGCGTGACGTAGAGATCGCCAAGCGGCCCGAACCAGACTTCCGCCGCCGGGCCCAACACCCAGCCGGCAAGTGCGCCCAGCACGAAGCCGCCAAGCACGCGTTGCCAGAACGGAATCCGCAACCACGCAGACACCAGCTTCATGAGCCTTCCAGAGAGAATTCGACAGCTAGGCACCTTAGCCCAACCCGGGCCGGGGAACGAGGCGCACACGGAAATTCAGCGTGTCATCGGCGTGCCTTGCTGCGTTCTGCATAATGAACGCCCGTTTCACTTATGAGATATGACTGTCCATGTCCCGTACCACGTCCTTGGTGGCAGCCATCGCCACCACCCTGCTGCTGGGCGCCTGCGCCAGCACCACGCCCGCCGCCAGCGCCTCGGGCGCCGTGCAGGTCGAGGTCCCCGCCGTGGCCCACCCGGCCGGTGAAACCCCGCAGTGGTGGTACCGCAGTGGCGCCGCGCGCGCAGCCAGCACGGGCGCGATGGACGGCAAGGCCAGGAACGTCATCCTGTTCCTCGGTGACGGAATGAGCCTCACCACGGTCGCCGCCGCGCGGATTTTCGAAGGCCAGCGCAACGGCAATCCCGGTGAAGAGAACCTGCTGTCGTGGGAGCGCTTCCCAGCCACCGCGTTCAGCAAGACCTACAACACCGACTCGCAGACCCCCGATTCGGCCGGCACCATGACCGCCATCACCACCGGCGTGAAGACCCACATGGGCGCGATCGGCGTCAGTGCCGGCACCCGCAACGACTGCGCCGACAGCTTGAACAAGGGCCTGCTCACCTGGCTGCAGTTGGCCGACAGCGCTGGCCTTGCCACCGGCGTGGTCACCACCGCCCGCCTCACCCACGCCACCCCGGCCGCCACCTACGCCCACTCGCCCGAGCGCAACTGGGAAAACGACGCCGACGTGCCCGAGGCGGCCAAGGCCGCCGGCTGCACCGACATCGCCCAGCAGCTGCTGTCCACCTCGCGCTATGGCCGTGGTCCGCTGGTCGCCCTCGGCGGCGGCCGCGCCCAGTTCACCACCGTGGAAGAACGCGATCCCGAATACGACGACAAGGTCGGCCAGCGCCTGGACGGGCGCAGCCTGGTCACCGAGTGGCAGCAGACCCATCCGGGCGGCGCCTATGTCTGGAACGCCAGGCAGCTGCAGGCCGCGGCCAATGCCCCGGCGGTGCTGGGTCTGTTCGAGCCGGACCACATGCGCTATGAAATCGAGCGCAAGGACGACCCGGCCGGCGAACCCAGCCTGGCCGAGCTGACCAAGGCAGCCATCGCCAACCTGGCCAAACACCAGGAGGGCTACGTGCTGATGGTCGAAGGCGCCCGCATCGACCACGCCAACCACAGCGGCAACGCCTACCGCGCCCTGAGCGATACCGTGGCCCTGTCCGATGCGGTGCGCGCCGCAGTGGAGGCGACCTCCGACCAGGACACCCTGATCATCGTCACCGCCGACCACTCGCACACCCTGAATTTCGTCGGCTACCCGGCGCGTGGCAACCCGATCCTGGGCAAGGTCAAGGACAAGGGTGGCGAAGACGGCACCGGCGGCCTGGATGTTGCCCGTGACGGCCTCGGCCTGCCCTACACCACGCTGAGCTACGCCAATGGCCCCGGCTACACGGGCGCGACCAACCAGCAGCCGGCCGGCCCGAAGACCTACCCGCACAATCCAAGCAGCTTCGACCCCGCCAGCGGTCGCCCGGACCTGAGCCACGTCGATACCGAGCATCCCGATTACATGCAGGAAGCGCTGGTGCCGACCAAGAGCGAAACCCACGGTGGCGAAGACGTCGGCATCTGGGCGCGTGGCCCGGGCAGCAAGGCCATCCGCGGCACCATGGAGCAGAACACGATCTACCACATGATCGTCCAGGCCACCCCGCGCCTGCGCCAGCGTCTGTGCGAGGCCGGCACCTGCGACGCCAGCGGCGTGCCGGTGGAGCTGCCGAAGCCGACCGCCTTCGAGCGCAAGACCGACGCCAACTGATGGCAACGCCGATCCGCGCCGTAAAGCACAGGGGCCGCCACACGCGGCACCTGCTGCTGGCCGGACTGTTTGCCGCCGGCAGCGCGTGGGCGGACGGTTCGCCCTGCCTGGTGCTGACCGAAGAAGACGGCCTGCAGCCGTTGGCCGGCTGCCAGTTCGTCGACGGCCGCCTGCAATTGGAGGCCAGGGCATTGGCCGCGCTGTCCTTCGACGCCAACGGACTGGCACCGTTGCACGCCGGCGGCGGCTTCCACTACGTCAAACCCGACGGTCGGCAGCTGCCGGTCATTACCTTCGACAACGGCCCGGACTATGTGGTTGAAGGGCTGGTCCGTGGCCGTGTCGGTCAACGCATCGGCTACTTCGATACCGAGTTCCGCCAAGCCTTCCCGGCCACCTTCGATTTCGGCTGGGCCTTCGAGGATGGCGTGGCCCGGGTCTGCAACGGTTGCACGCGTGGCACCCCGGACGCGGATGGCCATGTGGCCATGGTCGGCGGCACCTGGCACCGCATCGACCGCGCCGGGCAGCCGGTGTATCAGATCGACCGGCCCTGATGGCCGCGCATGGCATCGGCGCGCGACTGCGCCGATACTGCCCTCCTGCCTCATTCTGCCGTCCTCATGAAGATCTCCTTGCCACCGCCTCCGGCTACACCCGCTCCGGTCCTGGTCGGCTTCAGCGGCGGCCTGGATTCCACCGTGCTGCTGCACTGGCTGGCCCAGTCCCCGGCGCAACGGAGCGCGGGTCTGCGCGCGGTGCACGTGCACCACGGTCTGCAGGCACCCGCCGACGGCTGGGCCGAACACTGCGCCGCACGCTGTGCCGCATGGGCCATCGCGCTGCAGGTGATCCCGGTGGAGGTCGCGCGCGACAGCGGCCAAGGCCTGGAGGCGGCCGCCCGCCACGCCCGCCGCACCGCCTTTGCCGGCGCGCTGCACCCCGGCGAGCAGCTGGCGCTGGCCCATCATCGCGATGACCAGGCCGAGACCTTCCTGCTGCGTGCGCTGCGTGGCTCCGGCGTGGATGGCCTGGCGTCGATCAAGGCGCAGGCGCCGTTCGCCGCCGGCAGCGTGTGGCGCCCGTTGCTGCAGGTGCCGCGCAGTGCGTTGCTGGCCTACGCCCAGACCCATGGGCTGGCGTGGATCGAGGACCCCAGCAATGCCAGCGATACGGCCGACCGCAATTTCCTGCGCCTGCACGTGATGCCACTGCTCCAGCAGCGCTGGCCGCAGGCCGATGCGGCGTTTGCACGCAGTGCCACCTTGTGTGCGCAGTCGCAACGCCTGCTCGAAGACACCGACCACGAGGCGCTGCGCCGCTGCACCGTCGCCCCGGGCGTACTGGACTGCGCGCGCCTGCTGCGGCAACCGCACGAACGCCGCGCCCGGCTGCTGCGCCAATGGGTGCGCAACTGCGGCCTGCCGCCGTTGCCGGCCGCCGGGGTGGAGGCGATCGAACGCGAGCTGCTGCCGGCCGCGCACGACGGCGATGCCCAGTTCGCCTGGCAAGGGGCGCGGATCCGGCGCTGGCGCGGCGAGCTGCACCTGCTCTCCACCACGTTGGCGCTGCCGCCGCATTGGAGCGCGCACTGGGACGGCCGCGCGCCGCTGGCGCTGCCCGATGGCGGCCAACTTGAACTGCTGGGCGCGCCACGACTGGCGGTGCCCCTGCAGGTCCGCGCACGGCGTGGCGGCGAACGCATCCAGCTGCCTGGGCGCACCCATTCGCATGCGCTCAAGGACCTGCTGCAGCAGCGCGGCCTGCCCCCGTGGCAGCGCCGCCAGTTGCCACTGCTGTTCGACGGGGAGGCGTTGATGGCCGCCGGTGACCGGATCATCGCCGCAGCGCTGCAGCACTGGCTGGATGAACACGACGCGCAGCTGCGTTGGACGCCGGGCGTGGCGTGAATTGACCCGGCTGGATTGGCGCATCACACTTGTCCCATGCCCAAGAAGTCCCCCAACGAAACCTCCCCGGTCGCCCACTTCGAGCAGTCGCTGGAAGAACTGGAGCAGCTGGTGGAGAAGATGGAAGCCGGCGATCTGAGCCTGGAACAATCGCTCAGCGCCTACGAGCGCGGCGTCGGCCTGTACCGCCAGTGCCAGCAGGCACTGGAGCAGGCCGAACTGCGCGTGCGCCTGCTCAGCGATCCTGCCCGCCCTGAGACCGCCGAGAACTTCGACCCGCCCAGCCATGACGGTTGAGTCCACGTTCGCGCGTTGGCGCGACCGCATCGAAAACCAGCTCGACGCCAGCCTGCCCTCCCCCGACGACGCCCCGCAGCGCCTGCACCAGGCGATGCGTTACGCGGTGCTGGGCGGCGGCAAGCGCATGCGCCCACTGCTGGTGTATGCCAGCGGCCAGATAGTCGGCGCCGATGAGCACAGCCTGGATGCGCCGGCGATGGCGGTGGAACTGATCCACGCCTATTCGCTGGTCCATGACGACCTGCCGGCCATGGACGACGACGCCCTGCGCCGCGGCCGTCCCACCACCCATATCGCCTTCGACGAAGCCACCGCGATCCTGGCCGGCGATGCCCTGCAGACGCGCGCGTTCGGCCTGCTCGCCGATGCGGCGCTGCCGGCGCAGCTGCGCGTGCATTGCCTGCAGGCGCTGACCCATGCCTCGGGTGCGGCCGGCATGTGTGGCGGCCAGGCGCTGGACATCGACGCCACCGGCCACGCCCAGCCGCTGGCCGCACTGCAGCGGATGCATGCGCTCAAGACCGGCGCGCTGATCCGCGCGGCGGTGCGGATGGGCGCGCTGTGTGGCGACGCACCGCAGACCGATCTGCTGCAGCTGGACGCATTCGCCAGCGCGCTGGGCCTGGCCTTCCAGGTCCGCGATGACATTCTCGATGTGGAAGCCAGCTCCGAGCAGCTCGGCAAGACCGCCGGCAAGGACGTCGCGCAGGCCAAGTCGACCTTCCCCGCCCTGCTCGGCATGGACGGTGCCAAGGCCGAACTGGCCGCACTCAGCGAACGCATGCACGACAGTCTGGCCGGGTACGACGAACGCGCCGATGCACTGCGTGCACTCGGACGGTTGGCGGTCGAACGCGATCACTGAACCGCGGGTGGGTCGAACGTCGGGCCATGCGTCCCCTGCGGGCGAATGTCCCTCCGGCGTCGGCCTGCGGTAGGTTCGCTCGCGAGACACGCCTACGAAAAAAAGGTTTTTCTCCCCTCTGAGGGGAGCGGCTTGTTGCAAGGGCCGTCGCAGGGTGAGTACGACGCTACACGCTTGGACGGGAAGTGCCGGCGACGTGTGGGTCGGGTGGTGTCTCCGTTTGGGGTTTCCGCGAGCGTTAGGGCCCCGTAGCAGCCGGTAGGCCCCTGGCGCAAATGTCCCCCGGCCGCGGGCGGCCTCCTCCTTTATTTTGCCCAGGGGCCTACCGGCTGCTACGGGGCTCGGCTTGCGGTAACAGGTGGACGCCAAGCTTTTTTGGCTCTGGTCGGTGGGTCGGGCGGTGGGTCCCCATGCCCTTGGAGGCGAAATAAAGGAGGAGGCCGCCCCGCGGCCGGGGGCGTCGCCGGAAAGGGCATGGGGGCCCACCGCCCGATCCGCCGACCACCCGCTTTTGAAAGGATCAAAGCACGCCCTTGCTTACCCCCCACCGCGGCGAAGAAATAAAAAAACGCCCGGCATTGCCGGGCGTTTTTTGTCGCCACACCTGCGGCGCGGATTACTTGATCAGGCGCAGGGTGAAGGGATAACGGTAGGCTTCGCCGTTGTTGGCCTTCACTGCGGCCATGATGCAAAGCACCAGGTTGGCCACCCACACGGCAGCCAGCATCAGCGTGCCGATCAGCACGACCACCAGGATGCTGGAGATGATGTAGGCAATGGCCACGGTGATCTGGAAGTTCAGCGCTTCCTTGGACTGATCGATCACGAACGGCTTGGTGGTGTCGTCCTTGTTGATCAACCAGATGATCAGCGCACCGATGAAACCGGTGAAGATGCCCAGGATGTGCGCCACCAGCGCCATGGTGCGCTGGTCGGCCGGGGCGGTGCCGGCCGGTGCCGGCGGCGGTGCGGTGACGTTGTCGAATTCGCTCACGGTGAAACTCCTTGTTCGGTGTGTGGGTATTGCGCGGCAGGCTCCCCGCCTGCCAGGGCAGCGGCCATAGAATACGTCAATCGTTGCCCGCAACGGTCATCCGGCCGACCAGGATGGAACCCACCTGCACGTGCGAGCGACGGTCCACGTCGCTACCCACCGCCTCGATCCCGGCAAACATGTCCTTGAGGTTGCCGGCGATGGTGATGCCGTCCACCGGATAGCTGATCTCACCGTTCTCCACCCGGAAGCCGCCGGCGCCGCGCGAGTAGTCGCCGGTCACGCCGTTGACGCCCTGCCCCATCAGTTCGGTCACCAGCAAGCCCTGGCCCATCTGCCGCGCGATGCTGGCCAGGTCCCCGGCGTTGGCGGCCACCTTGAGGTTGTGCACGCCACCGGCATTGCCGGTCGTGGGCAGGCCGAGCTTGCGGGCCGAATAGCTGCCCAGGATGTAGCGCTGCAGCACGCCATCGGTGATGAGGGCCGAATTGCGCGTGGCCACGCCGTCGCCATCGAACGCGGACGAGCGCAGGCCGCGACGCAGCAGCGGCAGTTCCTCGATCTGGAACCAGTCCGGGAACAGCCGCGTGTTGACGCTGTCCAGCAGGAAGCTGGCGCGGCGATACAGCGCCCCCCCCGAAACCGCACCCAGCAGGTGGCCGATCAGCGAACGCGCCACTTCCGGCGAGAACAGCACCGGCATCTGCGCGGTGGCCATCGAACGCGGCTGCAGGCGCGCCACGGTGCGTTCGGCGGCACGGCGCCCGATCGCCGCGGCAGACTCGAGGTCTTCACGGGCCAGCGCGCTGCTGTACCAGCCGTCGCGCTGCATGCCGTCGCCCTGGCCGGCAATCAGCGCACAGCCGATCGAATGGTGACTGCTGCGCTCGCGGCCGATGAAGCCGTGCGAATTGGCATACACCGACAGGCTCTGCGAGGTCGCCGCCGACGCGCCATCGGAATTGCTGATGCGCGTGTCCGCCTCGCGGCCGGCCGCTTCACAGGCCAGGGCCAGGTCCAGCGCCTGGTCGGCGCCCAGCGCCCACGGGTGCCAGCCATCGAGGTCGGGGAAGTCCTGGGCCATCAGCGCGGCGTCGGCCAGCCCGGCCGCCGCGTCGTCCTCGGTGTGCCGGGCGATGGCACACGCCTGGGCCACGGTCGACGCCAGGCTGCCCTCCTGCAGGTCGGCAGTACTGGCACTGCCCTTGCGCTGGCCGAAGTAGACGGTCACCGCGATGCCGCGGTCACGGGTGGATTCGACCGTTTCCACCTCGCCCAGGCGCACGTTCACATCCAGCCCGCGCTCGTCGCTGCAGCTGACCTCGGCCTGGGTGGCGCCCAGGGCTTTGGCCCGCTCCAGCAGGCGCTGGGAGATGTCAGCCAGCTGCTCCAGGCGTTGCAGGCTGTCGTCGGCCGGGGAGACTTCAGGGGAGATCACGTTCAATGCTTTATCCTGTACGGGTGAGTGCCTGGCGCAACGCCGGGCACAGTTCTGGATGTGGAAATAAGACGATGCGCGGACGCGACGAAGAAACCGGTGAATTCCTTGACATCAGCCGTAGCCAGAACCGCCGGGCTGCACTGGACGTGCTGGCCCTGGGCGAGAAGCTGGTGTCGCTGACCCCTGCGCAGCTGGCGCGTCTGCCGGTGCCCGAAGATCTGCTGCCGCACATCGCCGAGGCCAAGCGCATCACCGCCCATATCGCCCACAAGCGCCAGCTGGCGTTCCTGGCCAAGCACATGCGCCGCGAAGACGACGCCGTGCTGGATGCGATCCGCGATGCGCTGGATGCCAACAGCGACACCTCGCGTCGTGAAGTGGCCACCATGCACCGCGTCGAAGACTGGCGCGAGCGCCTGTTGAGGGACGGCGACAAGGCGCTGGGCGCGCTGCTGGACGAGTATCCGCACGCCGACCGCCAGCAGCTGCGCACGCTGGTGCGCAACGCCCAGGCCGAAAAAGCCAAGAACAAGCCGCCGCGCGCCTACCGCGAGATCTTCCAGGTACTGCGCACGCTGCTGCTGCCGGCCGCGCTGGGCCTGGAAGGACTGAACACCTCCGACGAAGACCTCGACGCGCAGGACGACGGCGACGAGAACGCCGACGACTGAGCCGCAGTGCCCACGCGACGGCGCCAGCCTCGGGCTGGCGGCCGCGCGCGGCGGGCTGCACGACAGGTGCATCATCGTGCTCAGGCCTGGGTGCCGCCCACGGTGATGCCATCGATCAACAGCGACGGCTGGCCCACGCCGACCGGCACGCTCTGGCCATCCTTGCCGCAGATGCCCACGCCCTCGTCCAGAGCCAGATCGTTGCCGATCATGCGCACCTTCTGCATGGTTTCCGGGCCGTTGCCGATCAGCGTGGCGCCCTTCACCGGCGCGGTGATCTTCCCGTCCTCGATCAGATACGCCTCGGTAGCCGAGAACACGTACTTGCCGCTGGTGATGTCGACCTGGCCGCCACCGAAGTTGACCGCGTACAGGCCCTTCTTGACCGAGCGGATCATTTCTTCCGGATCGTGCTGACCGGCGCGCATGTAGGTGTTGGTCATGCGCGGCATGGTCATGTGCGCGAACGATTCGCGGCGGCCGTTGCCGGTCGGGGCCACGCCCATCAGCCGCGCATTGAGCGAATCCTGCATGTAACCCACCAGGATGCCGTCCTCGATCAGCGTGGTGCACTGGGTCGGGTGGCCCTCGTCATCGATGTTCAACGACCCCCGACGGCCATCGAGGGTGCCGTCGTCGACGATGGTCACGCCCGGCGCGGCCACGCGCTCACCGACGCGGCCGGCGTAGACACTGGTGCCCTTGCGGTTGAAGTCGCCTTCCAGGCCGTGGCCGACCGCCTCGTGCAGCAGCACGCCGGGCCAGCCCGGACCCAGCACCACGGTCATCACCCCGGCCGGAGCCGGAATCGCCTCCAGGTTCACCAGCGCCTGACGCAGTGCCTCGCGCGCGAACCCTTCCGGGCGCCCGTCGGCAAACAATTCCTCGTAGCTGTAGCGACCACCGCCGCCGGCGTAACCGGACTCGCGGCGACCGTGCTGTTCGACGATCACCTGCACGTTCAAGCGCACCAGCGGGCGGATGTCTGCGGCCAGCACGCCGTCGCTGCGCGCGATCAGCACCGTGTCCACGCCGCCGGACAGGCTCACCATCACCTGCTGCACGCGCGGGTCGGCGGCACGCAGGTAGCGGTCCAGACGCTTGAGCATCTCCACCTTGGCTTCATTGCCCATGCCGTCGATCGGGTCCAGCGCCGGATACAGCGCGCGCCCGCCGCCACGCACCAGCGAGCGCGCCTGCTGTGCCCCGCCTTCGCGCGAAATCGCCCGCGCCGACTGCGCCGCGGACAGCAGGGCATCGGCATGGATGTCGTCGGAGTAGGCAAACCCGGTCTTTTCGCCGGCGATGGCGCGGACGCCCACGCCCTGCTCGATCGAGTGCGCACCGTCCTTGACGATGCCGTCTTCCACGCTCCAGCTCTCGCGCCGGGCGTGCTGGAAATACAGGTCGCCAAAGTCGATACCCGGTCCCAGCAGGGTACCGAAGGTGCGTTCCAGGCCGCCGGCATCGAGCCCGGCGGGCAGGAGCAGGCGTTCGTTGGCAAGGGTGAGTGCGTTGTCGGTCATGTCATCTATCTGAGGGCGCCGGCCGCCATCGCAAGCCGGGCGCGGGAAAGGAGTCAGCGTACCGGAGGCGGCAACGCGGCGGGAGCGGCACGCGGCGGCGGCGCGTCCTCGCGGTCGATCACTTCGACCTTGGGCTCGGCCCACGGTCCGGTGACCCGGTAGGTCTTGGCGCCGATCGCGCCCAGCGGCTTGCCCAGCACAGCGTTGGCGGCCGCGCCGACCGCCGCGCCGACCGGCCCGCCGGCCACCGCGCCGACCACGGTCAGCAGGTTGCCCGAGCGCGGGTTGACGTCGATGGTCTGGTCGAACTGCTGGCGGCGCAGATCGGTTTGGCCACGGATGCTGATATTGGCCGCCGGCCCTTCGATCAACACCTTGTCGGTGGTGGCCATGCCGTTGCCGAATGCCAGCGCACCGTCGATCTGGTTGAAGGCGAAGCCCTTGGAGAAGAAGTCGCGGAAGTCGAACATCAACCGGCGCGGCAGCTGGGTCACGCTGAGCAGCCCGAGCACGCGACCGGCCCCGGGCTCCAGTTCCAGCAGCTGGCCATTGCGGGCATTGACCTGCATGTGGCCCTGCAGCGCGCCCAGCTGGAAGTCCGATGGGCCACCCCGCCAACCGGCATCCAGCGTGATCTGGCCCTGACCGCCGCGCAGCTGGCCGCCGTAATCCAGGTTCTGCATCAGCCCGCCCAGGTCCTCGCTTTTCACGTCAACGGTCACCTGGGTGCGGGCGGTATCGCCCATCCCCAACCAGCGGCCCTGGATGTCGATGGCCTGCTTGGGCGCCCGGAACTGCAGCTGGTCCACGCTCAGTCCGTTGCCGAACGGACGCGTGCGCAGCACCGCCTGGCCCAGCTTGGCCTTGCCGAACTGCAGGTCCTCGATGTCCAGCGCCAGCGGCGGAATCTTCGCCGGGTTGGTGTCGTTGGCGCTGGCCTGTACCCGTGCGGGCAGCGTGGCGTCGGCCGGCAGGAGGATCGGCGCGCCACCGGAGGGCACCTTGACCGGGGTGGGCAACGACTGCCAGTGCACACGACTGAGCTTGCCGACGATGGTGCCGCCGTCGGCATTGGGGACGCTCAGCGTGCCGGCCAGCGACGGCCCATCCAGCCGCACCTCGACCGCCGAGGGACTCGGCCGCAGCTGCAGACGGGTCTGCGCGAACAATCCGCCGGCCAACAGCAGCTGCCCCACCTGCACATCCACCTGGCGCAGCGGCATCGGATCCTTGTCATCGCCCCCACCCGGTGCGCGGGCCAGGCCGATCCATTCCAGAGCGTCCAGCGAACCACTGCGGCCATTGACCGCCAGCCCACTGGCGGGCGGCTCGCGGTCGACCTTGTCGCTGCCCAGCGTGACCTGCACGCCGGTCTGGTTGTTGTGGGTCCGCGCGGTCAACGCCAGACGCTGCCCGAACGCCACATCCACGCGCCCGCTGCCCATCGGCAGCTGCGCATTGACGGTGGTCGCCAGCGGTATGGTGGCCACCTTGTCCAGCGGTGCTGGCAGGTCCAAGCGGGTGCCCACCAGGTCCGAGCGCAGGGTCAGCAGGGTCGGCGCTTCGGTCTTGGCGCCCGCGGCGACCTTGGGCAGGGTCACCCCGATCGTCCAGCGCGAATTGCCCTGGATGTACGGCTTGAGCCAGCTCAACTCCGGGGCACGATCCAGCAGCGCATGCGCATCCAGCGCCGCGCTCAGTTCCGATTCGAACGCCTGCTGCGGGTCACGCACATAGCCGCCGGCGCGCAGGCTGAGCTGCCCGTCCTGGCCGAGATGGCGCACGCTCAGGCTGTCGGCGCCGAAGCCGTCGCGGCTGTAGCGGGCCTGCCCCCGCATGCTGTCGAAGGTCAGCGCGAAGCGCTTTTCGGTCAGGGCCACGCCGTTGAGATCAACGGTACCCTGCAGGTGGCCGCCGGGTTGGTCGTGGTGGAGCGGCTGCAGCAGATCGAAGGTGACGGCTGCCGGCCCCTTGGCGGTCAGGTTGTCCAGCGTGTCGGCGTAGGTGGCGTGCAACGGGCTCTGCTTGAGCATCGCCAGCAACGTGCCCGTGTCGGTCTGGGTGGTGGCCTTGACGTACAGCGGGGTCTGGCCGAAATCGACGATGCCCGCATCGAAATGGTTCACCGCCACCCCGGCCAGGTCGCCACTGCCATGCAGTTCAAAGCCGGGGCCGATGAAGGCGATATCGGCATCCACCTTGCCCATCGCCGGCCAGTCGTGCTGGAAGCGGATGGTGCCGTTGCTGATGTGCCCGGTGGCCTCGAAGCGGCCGTTGTTGCGGTCGAACGGCCAGTCTTCCAGGTCGCCGGTGACCAGGCCGATGCCGCCGCGTACCTGCCCGGACACCAAGGCGGCATCGAGCCAGTCGGTGGCGCCCTTGGTCATCTTGGAATGAATCCAGAAACGCTTGGCCGCGGTCATCGGCACATCGTCGATGCGCGCAGCCAGCTGCAGCCACGGGCGGGTGCCATCGCCCTGGAACCAGACGCTGCCGCGCACGTCGGCGGCATAGTCGGTGCCCTGCACGCGCAGCGCCGGGGTGCCGAAGCGCCAGCCGCCGGCCTCGTCGCGCCAGCCCACCAGTTGCCCGGCCAGGCGCACGTCGTGGCGCACGCCAAAGCCGCTCGGCCAATCGAAGTGCAGGGTGCGGGTCGGTTGCAGCGCCAGCTGGAAACCATCGGCGTCGCCACTGAAGCGCCCGCCTACCCCGCTCAGGCCCGGCGCATGCCCGGACGGGGCAAAGCCGACGTCGGCCAGCTCGCCCTGGATCGATACCGGGCCGTCGCGCTCGGCGGCGATCCGCACCTGGGTCATCCGCGCGTGCGGGGCGGCGTGCTGCAGCCACTCGCGCAGGCCCGGTTCGACCCGGTCGCTGAGCGCCAGCCCACGCAGCAGCGCGGTGGCATCGATGTTGTCCCCGGCCAGTGCCATGTGCTGGCCGCCGGCCAACAGCAGCCCGTCCAGGCGTTGTATGTCTGTAGTGCCGGCCAGGCCGATGCGCAGCTGCGGCGCATCGGCGCGCCAGCCCCCTTGCACCCAGCGCCAGCGCGCGCGCAGCTGCAGGGTGTCCAGCGTCAACGCCGGGCGGGTGCCATCGGCCAACGGCGCGCCGCGCAGCTGCAGGCCCTTCAGGTCGGCATCGGCGGTGACCATCACCGGCCGATGGTCGCGCAGGTCCACCCACGCGTTCAATTCACCGGTGCCCTGCTGCAGCGACACGCCGGCGAACTGCAACAACTTGGACCACGCGCGAAAATCGGCCGGGTCGGCTGACAGCCAGGCCTGTCCATCACCGCGATTGCGCTCGAAATCCAGCACGGCGGTCAGCGGCAAGCCATTGAGATCGGCCCAGGCGCGTGCCCCCACGCGCAGGCGCTGACCATTCACGCGCAGGCGCAGATCGATGCGCGGCAGCTCGGCCTGCAGGTTCAGCGACGGCGCATCCACCCGCAGCCGCCCGCCGATCACCTGCAGCTCGCCCAGCCGGCGCAGTGCGTCCAGCGGATCGCCGCTGCCCGACTGCGGCAGACCGCGCACCGACCAGCGACCATCGTCGGCACGCTCCAGCACCAGCGCCAACCCGCGCAGGCGCAGTTCGGTCAGCGAATGTCCGGGCAGCAACCCGGTGTACATCGACACCAGCACCTCGGCCTCGCCGATGGCGATGCCCTGGCCTTCGCCGATGCGCAGCCCCTTGAGCTGCAGCAACGGACCCCGCCGGGTCCAGGCGGTATCGAGGTGATCGAAACGCACCGGCTGCCCGGCCCGCGCGCTCAACCAGGCCGCCACCTTGTCCGGATGACGCTCGGCAAACGGCAACGCTTGGCTGACGGTGCCCACCAGCACCGCCACACATACCAGCACGATCGCCAATGCATATACGGCATGGCGGCGAATCCTTCGCAGTCGCAGTCGGAGCGGCGTGCTCATCGTGACGCGAAAGCATCGGCGCGCGAGCGCGCCAACGCGTGGAGATCAGAGCAGCACGACATCGAACTGCTCCTGCAGGTATTGCTCGTCCGCCTGGAAGCGGATCGATTTGCCGAGGAATTCCTCCAGTTCGGCCACCGCCGAGGATTCCTCATCGGTGATCCGCGCCACCACCTTGGACGAGGCGATCACCAGCAGGCGTGCCGCATCGAACTGGCGCACCGCGCGGGTGATCTCGCGGAAGATCTCGTAGGTGACCGTTTCTGCGGTCTTGATCGAGCCGCGCCCGCTGCACTCCGGGCACGGCTCGGACAGCTGCCGCTCCAGGCTTTCCACGGTGCGCTTGCGGGTCATCTCGACCAGGCCGAGCGGTGAGAAGTCGTAGACGGTGGTCTTGGCATGGTCGCGGGCCAGCGCCTTTTCCAGCGTGCGCAGCACCTGGCGGCGATGCTCGGCATCGTCCATGTCGATGAAGTCGATGATGATGATGCCGCCCAGGTTGCGCAGCCGCAGCTGGCGCGCCACCGCCTGCGCGGCTTCCAGGTTGGTGCGGAACACCGTCTCTTCCAGGTTGCGCTGGCCCAGGAACGAACCGGTGTTCACATCGATCGTGGTCATCGCCTCGGTCTGGTCGATCACCAGGTAACCACCGGACTTGAGCGGCACCTGCTTGTCCAACGCGCGGCCGATCTCGTCCTCCACCCCGAACATGTCGAAGATCGGGCGGTCGCCGCTGTACAGCTCGATCTTCTCGGCCAGCACCGGCATGTACTTGGCCACGAAGGCCTGCAGCTGGCCGAAGGTCTCCTTGGAGTCGACCTTGACCTTGTCCACGTCCTTGCGGATCAGGTCGCGCACCGACCGCAGCGGCAGGCTCAGGTCTTCATAGATCACGCTGAGCGGGGCGGCATCGCGACCACGGCGCTCGACCACGTTCCATACCCGCGACAGGTAGGCCACGTCCTCGGCGATCGCCTCGGCCGGCTGGCCCTCGGCGTTGGTGCGCACGATGTAACCGTAGCCGCCGTGCTGTGCCGACAATTCGGTCACCAGGCTTTTCAGCCGGGCGCGCTCGGCCTCGTCTTCGATCCGCGCCGATACCCCGACCACCTTGGATTGCGGCAGCAGCACCATGTAGCGCGAGGGAATGCTGATCTGGGTGGTCAGGCGGGCACCCTTGGTCCCGATCGGGTCCTTGACCACTTGGACCACGATGTCCTGGCCGTCGCGCAGCAGCTCCACGATCGGCACCGAGGACGGCGGCGGCAGGGTCGTGCCCTCGGTATCGGGGCTGGCCACCGGGGCCGGGCGGATCACATCGTTGGCATGCAGGAACGCCGCGCGTTCCAGCCCGACTTCGACGAAGGCCGCCTGCATGCCCGGCATCACCCGCTGCACCTTGCCTTTGTAGATGTTGCCGACCACGCCGCGACGCCAGCCACGTTCGATATGCAGTTCCTGCAGCATGCCGTTTTCGATGACCGCGACACGGGTTTCCCGCGGGGTGACATTGACCAGGATTTCTTCAGACATGGGCGACTCCCTTCAGTTCAAACGTCTGCAGCAACTGCTCGGTCTGTTGCAGGGGCAAACCCATCACACCCGAATAGCTTCCCGCCAGGTGGCGGATGTAACGTTCGGCGCCGCCCTGGATGGCGTAGGCACCGGCCTTGCCCATCGGTTCGCCGCTGGCCACGTAGGCCGCGATGGCGTCCTGCCCGATATCGATGAAGCTCACCTCGGAAATCACCAGCACGCTGTCCTGGCGCCCCTGGGCGACCACGGCCACGGCGGTCATCACCTGGTGGGTGCGCCCGGACAGGGTCGCCAGCATGGCCGCCGCATCGGCGGCATCGACCGGCTTGCCGAATACCCGGCCATCGAGCACCACTTCGGTGTCCGAACCGATCACCACCGCGTCGGCGTCGCCGCCAACCAGGGCCAGCCCGGCGCGCGCCTTGTCGGCGGCCACCCGCTGCACATAGGCGGTGGCCGATTCGCCAGCGGCACGGACTTCAGGCACCTCAAGGTCCAACGCGTGGAACGGTCGGTCCAGGCGCGTCAGCAGTTCGGTTCGTCGGGGAGATCGAGAGGCAAGATAAAGCATCGAGGAAGCATAACCTGAGCCCACTGTCTGAATCGCGAGCAACCCGTTCGAATCGTGATCAACCCCGTCAAACCTCACGACGCGTTCATCGCCCCGACACCAACCTCAACGTCTTCACAAGGAGATGTACATGCGCCACCCGTCCCTGTCCCCGTTGCTGCTCGCCCTTTCCCTTGCCCTGGGAACCTCCATGACCGCCCACGCCCAGTCCCAGCCTGCCGCTGCCGTCGCCGCCGACAGCACCCTGCTCAACATCTCGGCCAACGCCGAGGCCAAGCGCGTGCCCGACGTGGCCACGCTGTCGGCCGGCGTGGTCACCCAGGCCGTGGACGGCAACAGCGCCATGCGCCAGAACGCCGAGCAGATGGTCAAGGTACTGGCCGCGATCAAGGCCGCCGGGATTGCCGAGCGTGACGTGCAGACCAGTGGAGTCAACCTCAGCCCGCAGTACCGTTACGTGGACAACGAGCCGCCGAAGATCACCGGCTATCAGGCCAGCAACACGGTCAGCCTGAAGGTGCGCGACATCGCCAAGCTGGGCAAGGTGCTCGACGCGCTGGCCGCGCAGGGCGCCAACCAGATCAACGGCCCGCAGTTCGAGATCGACCAGCCCGAGCCGGTCTACGACGAAGCCCGCCTGGCCGCCTTGAAGAAGGCCCAGACCCGCGCCGAAACCTACGCCAAGTCGCTGGGCCTGCGCGTGCGCCGCATCGTGAGCATCTCCGAGAACGGCGGCGGCAACTTCCGCCCGGTGATGATGCGCGCCGCAGCCGCGCCGATGGCCGCCGACGTGTCCACCCCGGTGTCGCCGGGCGAATCGGCGGTGTCGGTCAACCTTGACGTGGTGTTCGACCTGGGCCGCTGAGTCCGGTCCCGGCATCCCCTGACGACGGCGCCTGCGGGCGCCGTCGTCCTGTCCAGGCTGGTTTCCTGAGCGCCAGCCAAACACCGACACGCCCCCTGACTTCCGGCCCGTGCCCGGCTCGGGTATTGCTGTCATTGCGCGGCCCCGTCGTCACCCCCGCCTCAACCCCATCGGCCGCGCCCGCACGTTGATGTTCCCGCACATCTGGCAAGGAGAGTGGCGAATGGTCCGTACGCATCCCCCTGTAGTCCCGCTGCACATCGACGCCTCCCGCGTGCTTGGCATGAGCACCGCGCTGGCCCTGCACGTACTGGCCCTGATGCTGCTGCTGATCCCGGCCGCGTACGTGGCCGCGCCGCTGCCACGGGAGCGGACGCAGGTGCGCCTGCTGGAGCCCGCCGCGGAAAACCCGCCGACCCCGCCGGAGGTCAAAAAGGAAGCGCCCAAGCTGGTCCAGCCGCAGACCACCGTGCCCAAGCCGCAGGTCGCCCCGCTGCCGCCGCCGACCGCCAGCGCCGACGACGCGCTGGCCGTAGCGCCGCTGCCGGCCAGCGACGTGCAGACCCCGAGCCTGGCCCCGGCCGTGCCCACGCCCGCCGCCGGCGGTGCAGGCGCACAACTGCAGTACCGCAGCGCGCCACCGCCGGCCTACCCGGTCGCGGCCCTGCGCAACCACGAGCAGGGCACCGTGCTGCTGCGGGTGCGGGTGGAGGCGGACGGGAAGGCCTCCAGCGTGGTCATTGAGCGCAGCAGCGGCTCGCGGGCGCTGGATACCGCCGCACGCCAGCAGGTGCTGCGCCACTGGCGCTTCGAACCGGCCATGGTAGACGGCAAGGTGGTGCCCGCCGATGGGCTGGTCCCGGTCAGCTTCTCGCTGCCGGAGTGAGGTCTTCGGCACGGGGAGTCCATTCAGACTCCCCGTGTTGGAACGGCTGATACAGAACGTTACGAATTAAGCAATTTTTCACAGCGACGTCACCTGCCGTAAACCTAGATTGTCGCGGTCGTCACTCATTTTCGTGCCGATCCATCGTCATCGTTGGTTTTCCCAGTCAGGAGAGAAGCTGTGAAACACCCGATCCAACGGCTCACCAGCAGCCGCCGCAACACCCTGGCCCATTCCGTGTCCCTCGCCCTCACCGGCAGCGTGCTGCTGCTGGCCGGCGCATTGGCTTCCGGCGCAGCGTTCGCCCAGGAGCAGGCCACCAACCTCGACCGCATCACGGTCACCGGGTCGAACATCCCCCGCACCAATACCGAAACGCCCTCCCCCGTCCAGGTGGTCACCCGCCAGGAAATCGACCGCACCGGCAAGACCACGGTCGCCGAATACCTGCAGACCCTGACCGCCGACGGTTCCGGCTCGATTCCCAAGACGTTCGGCAACGGCTTTGCCGGTGGCGGCGCCGGCATCTCGCTGCGCGGCCTGGGCGCCGGCTCCACGCTGGTGCTGTTGAACGGTCGCCGCATGGCCACCTATGGCCTGGCCGATGACGGGCAGAAGGTCTTCACCGACCTGAGCACCATCCCGCTGGATGCGGTCGAGCGCATTGAAGTCCTCAAGGACGGCGCTTCTGCGATCTACGGTTCGGATGCCATCGCCGGCGTGGTCAACATCATCCTGCGCAGCGACTTCAACGGCGCCATCCTGCGCGCCTCCTACGGCCTGTCCGGTGACAGCGACGGCGATGCCAAGAAGGCCACGCTGACCGCCGGTACCGGCGACCTGGCCACCGATGGCTGGAATGCGTTCTTCAGCCTGGACGTGGGCAAGACCGATGCGATCAAGATCAGCGACCGCAAGGACCGCAAGTGGATCGGCACCGGCGATATCCGGCGCTATGGCTACGGCAACAACGCGCAGTTCCTCGGTGGCGCCTTCCTCAATGGCGGCACCAGCGGCGGCGCCGGCCCGAACGGCTCGGTGTTCGACGATCGCGTGCCGACGGGCGTCACGCCGACGCTGGTGGCGCTGCCGGGCTGCGCAGGCCTGACCACCATTCCCGGTCAGAGCGACGCAACCGCACAGCAGCAGGGCTGCCTCTGGGATCCAAACCAGCAGTACCGTGACCTGACCCCGGAAGAGAAGTACGTCAATGTGTTCGGTCGCGCCAGCTTCGCCTTCGGCGAAGGCGGTGAGATCTACACCGAGATCGGTTACTCCAAGAAGGAAACCACCTTCAGCAACACGCCGTCGGGCGTGTCCGGCAGCTGGGGGTATCCGGAAGGCCCGCGCAACGCCAGCAGCGGCGCCGGCGCCGTCGTCCTGAGCCCGACCCATCCGGACAACCCGATCCAGGGCCAGGCGTCGCGCCTGCGCTACTCGGCATGGGACGTGGGTCCGCGCGTCACCAACAACACCAATGAATTCAACCGTTTCCTGGTTGGCGTCAAGGGCAACTGGGGCGATTGGAGCTACGACACCGCCCTGCTGCATTCGGGTACCGATCTGGTCAACAAGCGCACCGGCTTCCTGCGCTACAGCGCCGTGCAATGCGCGCTCGGCAACCCGGCCTGCCCGGGCGGCGTGTGGCGCATCGGCGACAACGCCGGTCTGAACTCGCAGGCGCTGTATGACTACATCTCGCCGGACATCAGCGCGCGCGCCAAGTCCAGCCTGGATATGTTCGACTTCACCATCTCGCGCAGCCTGATGGACCTCAAGGGCGGTCCGCTTGGCCTGGCGCTGGGTACCGAATGGCGCAAGACCAGCAACAGCCTGACTCCGCAGACCTATACCGATGCCGGCGACATCATCGGCCTGGGCTACTCGGCCTACGATGGCACGCAGAACGTGTATGCCGGCTACGTCGAACTGTCCGCGCCGGTGCTGGAGCAGTTGGAACTGTCCGGCGCGGTCCGCTACGACAAGTACGAAAGCGGCGAAGGCAAGGCGACCCCGAAGGTCGGCATCAAGTGGACCCCGGCCGACTGGATCGCGGTGCGCGGCAGCTACGCCGAAGGCTTCCGTGCGCCCAACCCGGCCGAGAACGGCGACGGTGGCCTGGCCGCCTTCTCCAACGCCCGCGATCCGGTGCGTTGCGCCGCCAGCCCGATCGCCGATGTCGGCACCAACTGCAGTTCGCGTCCGGTGGCCATCATCACCCGTCCGAACAAGGACCTGAAGCCGGAAGAATCCAAGAGCTACTCGTTCGGTGTCGTGCTGCAGCCCACCTCCAGCACCTCGCTGACGGTGGATGCGTGGCAGATCAAGCGCACCAATGAAATCGCTCAGGGTGCCACTGCGGATGCGATCGCAGCCGGCAATGTGCTGCGCGATATCGACCTGATCAATGGCGTCGCAGGCACCGGCACCATCCTGGCGGTCAACACGGACTACATCAATGCCGCCTCGACCCGCGTGCGCGGTATCGATACCGACATCCGCCAGACCTTCGACATCGGTCCGGGCCAGCTGGAAATGGACCTGCAGTGGAGCCATGTGCTCAAGTTCGAGCGCACCGATGCCGACGTGACCGTGGACTACGCAGGTACCCACGGTAACTGCGATGTCACCAACTGCATCGGTACGCCGAAGGATCGCATCAACTTCGGCACCACCTGGAAGCAGGGCCCGTGGAGCGTCAGCGGCGTGGCCAACTACATCTCCAAGATGGACAACACCGACTTCCGCGGTCCGGATGGTTCGTACCAGTTCTCCTACGCCGATGGTACCGACGTTACCAAGATCTCTTCCTTCACCACCTTCGACCTGTCCGGTCGCTGGAACGTGACCGAAGCCTTCGAACTGAACGCGTCGGTGCAGAACCTGTTCGACCGCATCGCTCCGCTGGATCCGACCACCTACGGCGGCGTCAACTACAACCCGCTGCACTTCAGCGGCGCGATCGGCCGTTACTTCACCGTGGGGGCCAAGTACACCTTCAATTGATGTAACCGTCATTGGGGAACTAAAAGCCCGGGCATTGCCCGGGCTTTTTGTTTGGGTTCAACACTGCGTGACCAACCCGATCTGCAAGATCCTTCCATCAATGGAGGGCAGTGTCTTGTTCCGAGGTATGCAGCAGATTGCGCACTGCGACCGCGCGTGGTCGGTGGTCAAGGCGCACCGTGATCCGGCGGTGTCTTCGTTTGCGGCTATCGCGAGCGTGAGGGCCCCGTAGCGGCCGGTAGGCCCCTGGCGCAAATGTCCCCCGGCCTGGCGGCCTCCTCCTTTATTTTGCCCAGGAGCCTACCGCCCGCKAYGGGGCTCGGCTGCGTTAAGCAGGTGGAAGCCAGGCTGTTTTGCCGCTGGTCAGTGGGTCGGGCGCTGGGCCGCCATGCCCTTGGAGGCGAAATAAAGGAGGAGGCCGCTCCGCGGCCGGGGGCGTCGCCGGAAAGGGCATGGSGGCCCAGCGTCCGACCCACCGACTACCGCGTCAGAAAACGTCCAGCGCACACGTCCTGCTTGGCAGGGGAAAAAAGCAAAAAAAAAGCCTCGCATCGCTGCGAGGCTTTTAAAACTTGGCGCCCGAAGTTGGACTCGAACCAACGACCCCCTGATTAACAGTCAAGTGCTCTAACCGGCTGAGCTATTCGGGCGGGGTGCGCATTGTAGCCCGTTTTTTACAGGATGTAACCCGTTTCCCGCGAAATTCTTCACACAGGTTGCAACGCGTGCGATCAGGCCCGGTGATACGGATGGTTGGCCAGCATCGCCGCCGCGCGGTACAGCTGCTCGGCCACCACCAGCCGCACCAGCATGTGCGGCAGCGTCAGCGGACCGATCGACCACTTCTCGTCGGCCAGTGCCGATACCTCCGACGAATGTCCTTCCGGCCCGCCGATCAGGAACGCCAGGTCCCTGCCCTGCCCGCGCCAGTGCTCCAGACGCTGCGCCAGCTGCTCCGAACTGAGCTGCCGACCCGGCACGTCCAGCGCCACCACGTAGGCATTCTTCGGCAATGCCGCGATCACCCGCTTGCCCTCCTCATCGGTGGCACGGCGCGCATCGCGGCCCTTGCCGCGCAGGCCCGGCTCGATCTCCACCAGCTCGAACGGCAACCAGTGCGAAAGGCGCTTCTGGTACTCGGCAAATCCCTGCGCCACCCACGCAGGGGCGCGCTCGCCGGTGGCGATCAACCTGGCCTTCATCTGCACTCTCCCGGCATCGGGGCGATGCCGTTGAAATGACAACGGCGCCATCGGCGCCGTCATCGTGACTCCAACGCGAGCGCTCAGCGCGCGTCGTGGTTGTACTCGTCGCCTTCATCAGCGTCGTCGAGCAGGCTCGGCGGCTGATCGCCGACCGTCCACAGACGCTCCAGCGCGTAGAACTCGCGCACGCGCGGCAGCATCACATGCACCACCACGTCGCCCAGATCGACCAGCACCCACTCGGCTTCGCGCTCGCCTTCCACGCCCAGCGGCATCATGCCCAGCTGCTTGGCGAACTTGACCACCTCATCGGCAATCGACTTCACGTGCCGGCTGGAGGTGCCCGAGGCGATCACCATGTAATCGGCGACGCTGGACTTGCCGATCACGTCGATTTCGACGAGATCCTTGGCCTTCAGTTCTTCGGTGGCCTTGCGCACGCACTCCAGCAGCTGGAGGGTGGACGGCGCCGGATTCGGCATTTGGACCTTGATGGTCTGGGGCTGGGCTTGGTTGCTCAAAGCGGGTGGACTCGATAAATGTGGGGCCGATTATACGGGCCCGGGCGCCCGAGCGTATTCACGGTGAAGGGGCGCCGTACAGGCCGCGCTCGGCGATGTAGTCGGCCACCACCGCCGGCAGCAGCGCCCGCCAGTCGCCGCCGGTCGCGATCCGCTGGCGTACCGCACTGGCCGATTCCTCGCGCAACGGGGCCTGCAGCCGCAGCACGCGCCCGGCCGGCGCGCCCAGCAGCTCGCGTTCGTGGCGGGCCCAGCGGCCCTCCAGCGCGGTGGCCAGGGCCGGCGGCAGGTCCTTCTCCAGCGGGCTGCCGGGACGGTCGGCAACGATGAAGTGGGCCAGCCCGAACAGTGCCTCCCACTCATGCCAGCCGGTCAGGCCAAGCAGGCTGTCGGCGCCGACCAGCCAGGCCAGGGGCTGGTGCGGGCCCAGCTCGGCGCGCAGTTCGCGCAGGGTGTCCACGCTGTAGGACGGTACCCCCGGCTGGCGTGCCGCCCGCGCCAGCTCGCGGCGATCCAGCAGCAGGCCCGGCTCCTCGCCGATCGCCAGGGCCAGCATGTGGGCGCGTTGTTCAGCATCGGCACCCGGTGGGGCGCGGTGGGGCGGGTCGGCGGCTGGCAGCAGGCGCACGGCGACCTGCAGCTGGTCGCGCGCGGCGCGGGCGATGGCCAGGTGCCCCAGATGCACCGGATCGAAGGTGCCGCCGTAATGGATGCGCAGGCCCATGCCGCTCAGGCGCGGGCCAGCAGGCGCACCGCGCGGGCTTCGGACACCGCCAGCAGCAGGCGTTCCACGCCCAGCCAGGGATCGCCGTCGGCGCGCCCCTTGGCCATGCGGTCGACCAGCCCGGCCTCGGCCACGAAACGGTCCCAGCGCCTGGGCTCGGGATGACGCTGCAGGGCGCGCTTGAACGGGGCCTGGCGCGATTCCCAGATGCCACGGCTCTTCATCTCTGCGGCCACGTTTCCGCCACGCGCCTGCACCCGCGCCAGTCCGGCGGTGGACAGCAGCTCGCGGATCACCATCGGCATCAAGGCGGCCACCGCTTCACCCTCCCCGCGCAGCCCGGCCAGCATCCTCAGCACCGCCGCCGGCTGCCCGGAGAAACTGGCTTCGAGCAGGCGGAAGACGTCGTAACGGGCCGCATCGGCAACCAGCGACTCCATCGTCTGCACGTCCAGGGTCTGGCCGGCGGCCAGCAGCGCCAGCTTGTCGATCTCCTGCGCGGCGGCCAGCAGATTGCCTTCCACCCGCTCGGCCAGGCGCTGCACCGCGGCCGGCTCGGCACGCAGGCCCTTGGCGCGCAGGCGGCGCTCGATCCAGTCGGGCAGTTCATGCGGCTTGATCGCCCAGGCCACCGACAGCACGCCGACGCGATTGACCGCCTCGGCCCACTTGCCCTGGTGGGCCTTGCTCCATTCGTTGCAGGTGATCATCAGGATCACGTCCGGCGCCGGGTTGGCGCAGAACTGGCTGATCACCTCGGCGCCGTCCTTGCCCGGCTTGCCGCTGGGCAGGCGCAGCTCCATCAGCCGGCGGGCGCTGAACAGGCTGGGCGCATTGAAACTGGCACCGACCTGGTCCCAATCGAAATCGCGGCCATCGGCATCGAACACCTCACGCTCGTCGATGCCATCGGCACGCGCGCGGGCACGCACCGCATCGGCCGCTTCGAGGACGCGCAGGGTTTCCGGACCGGCGATCAGGTAAACCGGTGACAGCCCCTGGCTGGCCGGTTGACTGGCGAGTTGTTCGGGTCGCAGTTCCATCCTGGCGCGCCGGTCCGCGGGCGGACCGGTCAGTGCCCCTGGGTGGGGGCGGCCGGCGGCGGCACCGGCGGTTCGACCGGTGCGGTGGCCGGGGCGGCCGGCTTGGCCGGCACGCGGCCTTCCATCTCGGCCCGCACCACGCTGTCGATACGACGCATGATCGACGCCGACATCTCACGACGCAGTTCGTCGGCCAGGATTTCGCGCTCGGTGGTGGTACCGGTGGCGTCGGTGGGCGGCGACACGTAATCGCGCGAGAGCTCGATCACCTGCTGCGGCACCAGCTCGCTGCCATCCTCACGCAGGAACTTGAAGATCACCGCGTAGCGCAGGCTGTATTCCTGGGCGCGGCCCTGTGCATCGATGGCGATCGGCAGATCACCCCAACGCTCGGACATCACCTGCAGCTGCGCGACCTTGCCGGTGCTGCCCGGTTCGGCGGCGCTGTCCGGCTCGGCGACCTGCGCGCCCGACGCCTGCAGCCCGCGACGCAGCAGCTTGGCCAGTTCGCTGTAGGGGGCGCTGGAGACCACCTGCACCGCGGCGGTGTCGGCCGGCAGCATCAGCTTGTTGCGCATATGGAAGCCACACCCGGCGAGGGTCGCGGTCAGAACGAGGGCAAGCAGGAATCGGGTCATGGGCACAGTCTGGGGGAGCCGGGCGGGCGCGGCAACAGGCATAGAAGATGCCCGATGCCGCGTGAACGTGACTTGAGACAGACGGCCGCGGTCAGGCGGCCACGATGTTCACGATCTTGCCGGGCACGATGATGATCTTGCGCACGGTCAGGCCGTCCAGGAACTTGGCCGCGTTCGGCTCGGCCAGGCCCAGCGCTTCGATCTGGTCGCGCGCGGCGTCGGCGGCCACCTCGATGGTGCCGCGCAGCTTGCCGTTGACCTGCACCGCCAGCGTCACCGCGTCGCGCACCAGCGCGGCCGGATCGGATTGCGGGAACACCTGGTCTTCCAGCAGCGTCTCGCCATGGCCCAGCACCTGCCACAACGCATGGCTGGCATGCGGGGTGATCGGGTTGAGCAGCAGCACGGTGGCCTGCAGCGCTTCCTGGCGGACCGCGCGGCCCTGCTCGCTGACATCGTCGAACTTGGCCAGGGCGTTCATCAGTTCCATCACCGCGGCAATGGCGGTGTTGAAGCTGTGGCGGCGACCATAGTCGTCACTGACCTTGCCGATGGTTTCATGGGTCTTGCGACGCAGTACCTTCTGCTCGGCGCTCAGTGCAGCCACGTCCAGCGCCGGGGCGACGCCCTCGGCGGCATGCTTCTGCACCTGGGCCCACAAGCGGCGCAGGAAGCGGGCCATGCCGTCCACGCCGGCTTCGTTCCACTCCAGCGACTGTTCCGGCGGCGCGGCGAACATCGAGAACAGGCGCACGGTGTCGGCCCCGTACTTGCCCACCATCGCCTGCGGATCCACGCCGTTGTTCTTCGACTTGGACATCTTCTCGGTACCGCCGATCACCACCGGCTGGCCGTCGGCGATCAGGGTGGCGCCGGTGATGCGGCCGCGCTCGTCGCGCTGCACGTCCACGTCGGCCGGGTTGATCCAGTCCTTGGAGCCATCCGGGTTGGGCCGGTAATAGGTTTCCGCGATCACCATGCCCTGGCACAGCAGGTTCTGCGCCGGTTCGTTGCTGTCCACCATCCGCGCATCACGCAGCAGCTTGTGGAAGAAACGGAAGTACATCAGGTGCAGGATCGCGTGCTCGATGCCACCGATGTACTGGTCCACCGGCAGCCAGTAGTTGCCGCGCTTGTCGACCGCATCGCGGGCGCCGGGCGAGGTGTAGCGCGCGTAGTACCAGCTCGACTCCATGAAGGTGTCGAAGGTGTCGGTCTCGCGCTCGGCCGCGCCGCCGCAGTCCGGGCAGGTGGTCTTGCGCCATTCCGGGTCGGCCTTGATCGGCGAACCGGTGCCGACGAAATTGACGTTTTCCGGCAGCACCACCGGCAGCTGTTCTTCGGGCACCGGCAACGCGCCGCACTTGGGGCAGTAGATCACCGGGATCGGGCAGCCCCAGTACCGCTGGCGGCTCACGCCCCAGTCGCGCAGGCGGTAGTTGACGCGGCGCTGGCCCTGGGCCTTGCGTTCGAAACGCTCGGCCAGGGCTTCGAAGGCACCCTGGAAGTCCAGGCCATCGAACTCTTCGGAGTTGACCAGCTCGGTATCGCGGGTCTTGTCGCCGTACCAGTCCTGCCAGCGGGTGGCGTCGTAGGCCACCTCGTCCTTGCGCGGCGTCTTCAGCGCGATGACCTGCCGGATCGGCAGTCCGTACTTGTTGGCGAATTCGTTGTCGCGCTGGTCGTGGCCGGGCACGGCCATCACCGCGCCGGTGCCATAGCCCATCAGCACGAAGTTGGCCACCCACACCGGCACCTGGGCGCCGGTGACCGGATGCACGGCGCGCAGGCCGGTATCCATGCCACGCTTTTCCTGGGTCTCCAGTTCGGCTTCGGACACGCCGCCCTGCTTCATCTCGGCCAGCAGCGCGGCCAGCGCGGGATTGGTCTTGGCCGCATGCTGGGCCAGCGGGTGCTCGCCGGCGATCGACACGAAGGTCACGCCCATCACGGTGTCCGGACGGGTGGTGAACACGCGCAGCGGATCCAGCGCGCTGCCGTCGGCATCGCGCACGTCGAACTGGATTTCCAGCCCTTCGGAGCGGCCGATCCAGTTGCGCTGCATGGTCTTGACCGAATCGGGCCAGCCCGGCAGTTCATCCAGGCCGTCCAGCAGTTCCTGGGCGTAATCGGTGATGCGCAGGAACCACTGCGGAATCTCGCGCTTTTCCACCAGGGCGCCCGAGCGCCAGCCGCGGCCGTCGATGACCTGCTCGTTGGCCAGCACGGTCTGGTCGACCGGGTCCCAGTTGACCACCGCATTGCGGCGGTAGGCCAGGCCCTTGCGCATCAGCCGGGTGAACATGCGCTGCTCGTGCACGTAGTACTCCGGCGTGCACGTGGCGAACTCACGCGACCAGTCGATCGCATAGCCCATGGACTTGAACTGGCCACGCATGTGCTCGATGTTGGCGTAGGTCCACTTGGCCGGTGCGGTCTTGTTCTTGATCGCCGCGTTCTCGGCCGGCAGGCCGAACGCGTCCCAGCCCATGGGCTGCAGCACGTTGTACCCGGTCATCCGCTTGTAGCGGCTGATCACGTCGCCGATCGTGTAGTTGCGCACGTGGCCCATGTGCAGCGCACCGGACGGGTACGGCAGCATCGAGAGGCAGTAGTACTTCGGCTTGTCCGAGGTCTCGGTGACCTCGAAGGCACGCGTGGCATCCCAGAACTTCTGGGCGGCGGATTCAACCTGCTGCGGATCGTAAACGTTGGGTTCGACGCTGGTCATGGAAACGCTAGTGCGGCGGCAAAGCGGGAGAGGATACCGCAGTGCGGCAAGGCGCTCCAATCGAGCACCGGAACGCCCGGCCCGCCTCGCTCTCCCGCCGGCGCAAGCCCCACGGTGCGCTGATCGGGGGGGGCGGGACGCCGTGCCAGGGGCGCCCGCACGGTAAGAACCTCAGACTGGAACGCGGCTTTTCCCGCCAAGGACACAGGAGATTCCCTATCCCGGGCCGACCGCCGCCTGCAGCAGCCTTGTGGCGCAGGGGTTGCCCGGCTCCCGGCCCTGCACGGCCAAGGCCGCCCTTTCGGAGCCGATCAAGGAGATACACATCATGCAGCGCATTGCTCAGGCGGCTCTTGCCGTCGGCATGGCCATCGGCGGGGTTGCTTCGGCCCATGCCGCCAGCTTCAATTGTGCCTACACGCTCGATGACGGAAGTTTCGGGATGTACCCGGTGGAGGCGGCCGATGGCACCGATGCCACCAACCAGGCCATTGTGCTGATCCGTCGGGACCATCCAACGGCCGGCTTCACCCTTCAGTGCCACGAAGACTGAAACCAGCGGGGCGCTAAATCGCGCCCCGCACCTTGCGCAACGCTACCGGTAGCGCCGCCACCAGCCACATCGCCCAGACGGCGAAGGCCAGCCGCTGCGCCAGCGGCGCCGGCATCCATGCCTGCAGCACGAACGCGGCCAGCACCATCCCCGCCGCGCAGCCGAGGTGCAGGAACGCCTGCGCGCGCCAGCCCGGCACGCGCAGCGCACCCAGCCCATACAGCAGTGTGCCCGGCGCGAATGCCAGCACCCACACCATCCACGCACTGGCGTGGAACTGGCTGGCCGGGCTTTCGATATCGCTGGCATCCAGCGATAGCAGCCCCATCGCGGCGAAGCCGGCCCCGGCCAGCACAAGCAACTGGACGCCCACGCGCAGCGTCCAGGGCGCCGTGCGCGGCACCCGCCGCAGCAGGCGCAGCGCCACGCCGCAGGCCAACGCCCCCGGCAGCACCAGCGCCAGCCAATTGAACGCCTGCGCATGCGGCACCCCGGTTGCGCCCAGCAGCGCTACCGGATGCGACAGCGCGCGGTACCCCGGCAGCGCCGCACCGAAGCCGGCGACCGCCACAACGAACACAAACGCGGCAAGCGCGCCGATGCCGCGATCGATACGGGGTGAAATGTGCATGAAGGTCTGCCTGGGCCCAAGGGAACGCCGCGCATTGTCACCGGTTTGCGCCGATCCCGTGCGTCGGGGTTGCGTCCCGCAACCGGCGCACCCATACACTGCGTACATCTTTACTCGTTGATTGCCGACCATGAGCGAATTGCCGCACGTCTTCGACGCCACCACCGCCACCTTCGAAGCCGAGGTCCTGCAGAAGTCCCTGCAGACGCCGGTGCTGGTGGATTTCTGGGCTCCCTGGTGCGAGCCCTGCAAAACACTCGGCCCGATGCTGGAAAAGCTGGCTGGCGAATACCACGGCGCATTCGAGCTGGCCAAGGTCGATGTGGACCAGGAGCAGCAGATCGCGGCCGCCTTCCAGATCCGCTCGGTGCCGACGGTGTTCCTGGTCAAGGGCGGCCAGTTGGTCGACGGCTTCCCCGGCGCGCTGCCGGAAGGCCAGATCCGCGAGTTCCTGACCCAGCACGGGGTTACCCCGGCCGAGCCGGTCACCGAGGCGGTGGCCGAACCGGAGCCGCTGGATCCCCAGGCCCAGGTGGATGTGCTGCGTGCTGCGATCGCCGCCGAGCCGGACAAGGACGAACTCAAGCTGGACCTCGCCCTGGCCCTGCTGCAGACCGGCGCCAGCGCCGAAGCCAGCACGCTGATCGACGCGCTGCCCGCCAACCTGGCCACCGACGACCGTGCGGTGCGCGCCCGTGCGCGTCTGGATTTCGCGATTGCCCTGCAGGATGCGCCCGCGCCTGAGGTGCTGGACGCATGCATTGCTGCCAACGGCGATGACCTGCAGGCCCGCCACCTGCGCGGTGTGCAGCTGCTGCTGGGCGGGCAGGACGAGGCCGCGCTGGAGCATTTCCTGGAGATGCTGCGCCGCGACCGCGGTTTCGCCGAAGGCCTGCCGCGCAAGCTGCTGATCGATGCCTTCAAGGTGATCGGGGACGATGACCTGATCGGCCGCTACCGCCGGCGCATGGCCTCGCTGCTGTTCTGATCCCGGCGCGGTGTCGCCCGGGAGATGCCGGATGCGACACCGACTTCTAACGGATTCCACGTGTCCTGGGCGTGATCCCGGTCACGTTCAGAAACCCTGCACGACGCCCGGGCAATAATGCCGGCGCGGCGTATTGGACGTCGCGATTCATTCGGGGGGATGAGGTCYGGGCCCATCGGGGTCGCAGGGCTACGCCCCGCCCTGCTGGGCCAGATGACCGTGAGTTCGATGCGCTTGCCACACGTTCCCTCCCTGAGCGGCCGCCTGCTGATGCTGGCGGCCCTGCTGTTGACCGCCCTGCCCGTGTTGGCCCAGGACTGGACCTACCGGGTCCGTCCGGGTGACACCCTGTGGGACCTCGGCGCGCGCTATCTCAAACCGTCGGTGCCCTGGGAAAAGTTGCAGGCGCACAACCACGTGGCCGATCCGTATCGCCTGCCGCCGGGCACCCAGCTGCGCTTTCCCATCCCCTGGCTGGCCGTGCAACCTGCGCCGGCGCGTGTGCTGGCCGTCCGCGGCCGGGTCCAGGTTGGCGATGCCGGTCGGACGACGCTGCGTGCGGTCATCGAAGGTGAGCTGCTGACGATCGGCCAGCAACTGGTCACCGGCGCCGACGCCAGTGTCACCATCGCCTTCGCCGATGCCTCGCGGCTGCAACTGCGCGAGAACTCGCACCTGCGCCTGGACCAGCTGAGCCGCTACGGTCGCACCGGCATGGTCGATACACGCCTGCGCCTGGAACAGGGCCGCACCAGCAGCCGGGTGACGCCGGCCAAGGGCCCGGCGTCGCGGTACATCATCGACGCCCCCAGTGCGACCAGCAGCGTGCGCGGCACGGTGTTCCGGGTCAGCGCGGGCGATGCCACCCATAACGCGTCCACCGAGGTGATCGAAGGCAAGGTGCAGGTCGGCAATCGCCGCGGCCAGCGCCTGGTCACGCGTGGCCAGGCAAGCCGCAGCATGTCCGCCGATGCACGTCCGGGCGACGTGGAAGCCCTGCTGCCCCGACCGGTGCTGGACCCCGCGCGGCTGCACCTGGATCCGCTGCCGGCGCAGCTGTCATGGTCGGCGGTGAGTAGCGCCGCTCAGTACCGGGTCGAGGTGGTCCGTGCCGACCAGCCGGAGATCCTGCTGTTCGCCCGGGACACTGCCGCCACCACCCTGACCGTACCCGACCTGCCCCCGGGCGAGCTGCGCCTGCTGGTGCGCGCGGTCAGTGCCGATGGCGTGGAAGGCCTGGATGCCGAGCGCGACTTCGTGGTGCCCGACCAGCCGGTGGCCCCGTTGACGGTGCGCCCGGTCAACCAGGAAACCGTCAACAGCGCGCGGCCGCGATTCGAATGGAGCCAGGTCAGCGACGCCGAGGCCACCGTGCTGCAGATCGCGCGCGATGCGCAGTTCCTCGAACCGGTGCTGGAGCAGGAGAGCCGCGGCACCCATCTGCGCCCGACCCAGGCGCTGGCGCCGGGCGCCTATTTCTGGCGCGTGGCGTCGCGCGATGCCGCCGGCCACCGCGGCCGTTTCGGCCAAACGGTGGCGCTCACCCTCAGTGATGCCCCGGTCGATCCGGCACTTCAGCCGCCGCAGGCCGCCAAGGGCCAGTTGACGCTGCGCTGGCAGGCCGGCGCGCCCGGCCAGCGCTATCGCGTGCAGCTGGACCGCAAGGGCGATTTCGCCCAGCCGCTGCTGGACCGCGACGTCGATCAACCCGAGGTCTCGCTCAAACGTCCGTGGCACGGTGCCCTGCACGTGCGCGTGCAGTACATCGACGACGATGGCTACGCCGGCCCGTTCTCGCCGGCGCAGCAGATCAAATTGCCCTGCCGTACCTGCTATGGCGCTGGCGGCGGCGCGCTGCTGTTGTGGTTGCTGCTGTGAAACCCCTGCTGCTGTCCTGGCCGCAACGCATCGTGCTGTCGACCCTGGTCGGCGCGCTGGCGGCGGCGGCCAGTCATTTGCAGTGGTTCTGGCAGCAGGATGAAGCGGTGTACGACGCTTACGTCGGCCGTTGGGAATACCGTCCCGACCCACGCCTGCTGATCGTGGCGATCGACGACAACAGCCTGCAGCAGATCGGCCAATGGCCGTGGCCACGCGCCACCCACGCCCAACTGCTGGACCGTCTCACCCAAGCCGGCAGCGCGCGGGTGGTGCTGGATCTGATGCTGTCCGAACCGGACCGCCAGGATGCGGCGCAGGACGCCGACCTGGCCGCGGCGATCCGCCGCAACGGGCATGTCGTGTTGCCGGTATTGGCCGCCCCGGCCAGTGGCCCACGCATGGCCGAGGAACTGCTGCCGATCCCGCTGATTGCCGCCAACGCGGCCACGCTCGGCCACAGCGACGTCGAAGTGGATGCCGATGGCGTCGCGCGTGGACTGTACCTCACCGCCGGGATCGGCTCACCGCACTGGCCGGCCCTGGGGCTGGCGCTGGCCGACACGCCCGGCCCGCTGCCGGGCCTGCGCGATCCCGATCCGGCGCAGTTTTCGCCCTACCAGTGGCGCCGCAACCACTACGTGCGCGTGCGTTACGCCGGCCCACCGGAGACCTTCCCGCAGGTGTCCTACGTGGACGTGCTCAACGGCGAGGTCGATCCGGCACTGCTGCATGGGCGGCGGGTGCTGGTCGGCATGACCGCCAGCGGCATCGCCCCGCGCCTGCTCACCCCGACCACCCGCGAGCATTGGATGAGCGGCAGCGAATACCAGGCCAACGTGGCCTCGATGCTGCTCGATGACAAGGTCATCCGGCTGCTGCCCACGCTGTGGCAGGACCTGCTCAGCGGGGTGCTGGTGGCGCTGTGCTGCCTCGGCCTGACCCTGCCGCGGGCGGCGGCCAGCGCCCTGCTCGCCCTGCCCGTTACCCTGCTGATCAGTTTCGTGGCGCTGCGTGCCGGCAACGTGTGGTTCGCCCCGGCCGCCGCACTCACCGGCATGCTCGCGGTGATTGCCGCCTGGGTGCTGTGGCGCATCAGCGCATGGCGACGCCAGGCCAACAGCGATGCACTGACCGGGCTGGGCAACCGGCTGCGCTTCGAGCAGACCCTGCAGCAGGAACACGAGGCCGGCCGCCGGAGTGGCCGCCCGCTCAGCCTGGTGCTGATCGACGTGGATCATTTCAAACACCACAACGATCTCTACGGCCACCATGCCGGGGACAGTGTGCTGCGCCAGATCGCCGGCGAAATCGGCGCCCATGCACGCCGCCCGCGCGATATGGCCGCCCGCTTCGGCGGTGACGAGTTCGCCCTGATCCTGCCCGACACCAGCGCCGAGGGCGCCGTGCAGGTGGTCGAGGATCTGCTGGCGCGGACGCGGGCCATGGAGGTCCCGGCCGGGCCGGGGCAGACCCTGCAGATCACCCTGACCGTGGGCATCTTTACCCGCGTACCTGCCAGCGACAGCGAGCCGCGCCATTACTTTGAAGGCGCCGATGCGGCGCTGTACCGGGCCAAGGCGGCAGGCCGCGACGGCTATGCGGCCGATGACGGCGGCTGAGCCCACGCGCACACCATACGCAGGCGAATGTTAGACTCCGGCCACCTTCCCCTGCGTAGCCCGTCCCGATGAAGGCCACCGTTTTCCGCCATGGCATCAACCTGTGGCCGCCATTCCTGTTTACCGGCATCCACGTCACCGAGGTCAGCGACGACTACCGCCACGTGCGCGTCGAACTGCGCATGCGCCCGTGGAACCGCAACTACGTGGGCACCCATTTCGGCGGCAGCCTGTTTGCGATGACCGATCCGTTCTGGATGCTTACCGTGATGCAGAACCTGGGCCGCGATTACTACGTATGGGACCGCGCCGGTGCCATCGAGTTCATCAAGCCCGGTCGTGGCACGGTGACGGCCGAGTTCCGCCTGGATGATGCACTGCTCGACCAGCTGCGCGCGGCGACCGCCGGTGGCGAGAAGTACCTGCACTGGTTCAGCAACGACATCCTCGATGCGCAGGGCGAGGTGGTCGCACGCGTGCGCAAGCAGGTCTACCTGCGGCTCAAGCCTGACGCGCGCAGCCCCAAGGCGCCCGACAGCAAGGGTTGATCCGGCACGTGGTTGCTATTCTCGGTGCCCCTGCGTTTCACCGACGACCTCATGCGCCTGCTGTCTGCTGCCCTGCCCCTGCTGTGCCTGCCCATGCCTGCGCTGGCCCTGGAGGTTCCGCCGGTGGCGTATCCGCGTCTGCCGACTGTCGCCAGCAGTGCTGAAGGCTTCGTTCCAGACGGGTGGCGCATCGAACAGCGCCTGGACGGCGACCTCAACGCGGACAAGCGCGCCGACCTGGTGCTGGTGCTGCGTCAGCAGGACCGGCACAACGTGGTCGAGCATGAGGGCTTGGGCATCAGCCCGCTGGACAGCAATCCACGCCTGCTTGCCGTCGCATGGTCCAACCCGGACGGCAGCTATGCGCTGGCAGCGCAGAACCACACCCTCATCCCACGCCACGAATACCCGAACATGTCCGATGTATTCGAGGACGGTTCCGGCGGCGTATCGATCGTGCGCGGCACGTTGCAGGTGCAGCTGTATTTCTTCTCCAACGCCGGCAGCTGGTCCACCGGCTCGACGACCTTTACCTTCCGCTGGCAGGACCAGGCCTTCGCGCTGATCGGTTACGACAGCCAGTCGCTGATGCGCAACGCCGGGGAAACCGAGGCGCTGAGCATCAACTATTCCACCGGCAAGCTGCGCCGCGCGCATGGCAGCATCGAAGACGACCGCGACCAGGTGCAGTGGGAAGCGCTACCGTCGGCCAAACGCTGGACACTGAACAGCATTGGTGATGGGGCAGCGTTTCAACCGTTGCCCTAGCCACGGACGCCCGGCGCCCGCGTGGCGCCGACGTCATGCGTTACTGCGGCTGCCAGGCCAACGGCAGCCGCGCGCGGATCATCGCGCTCGCGTCGGTGGAAGGCCGCGCAAAGCATCGCACCTGCACGCCTCGACCATCGGCGCTGGGCTGCAGCGGGCGGTGCGCGCTGCGGAGTGGATCGGGCAATCGTGCCAGCGTGGCCATCGCACCCTCGCCGTCGTTCGGCTGCCCACGCAGCCACAGCATCGCCGCGGCCAGCCGCAGCTGCGCGCCCGCGTCCTGCATGCGCCAGTTGTACTCGTCATACGCCGGCCCGGCGATGTCCTGCAGCATGCAGCCCACCGCATTGGCCACGCACTGCAACGACCACACCGACGGCGGCGTGGCCAGCGTCACCCTGCGGTCGTCGCGGATCTGTTGCTGCACCTCGGTCGCGCAACTGCGAGACAGCAGCGCGGCACTGCGTGCCTGGGTCTTTTCCGTGTCGTACAGCCAGCGCGATTGGCCGTCCGGCAGGCGTGCGGTTGCAGCGCGCTGGAAGGCGAACTCCCCGCGCATGGGCACGCACAGGTCCAGCTCGGCCACCGTCGGTGCGGCCAAGGCCTGCTGGCAGATCGTCGGCAGAGATGCATCGGCCGGCAGCTCGGACATTATCTCGGTGAACAGCGACGCATTGCGACTGGCCATGGCACCGCCCACCATCGCCACCAGCAGGCTGTCGCTGCTGCGCATCAACATGCGCCCGGTGCCGATGTCCTCGCAGACGCCCTGCAGGGCCTGGCTGCTGTTGCCGCGCACCTGTTCCAGCGCGTGCAGCGACAGCCGCTCCATCAACGCCTGAATCGGCGGAAACGGCATCGACACGTCACTGGCGAACAGATTGCGGTAATGGTCGTTACGGCCCAACGCGCTGATGCGCGCGTGCAGCCCGTCATGCCCGCGATGCGCCTGGGCCACCTCCGCCGCATGCGCGCGTACGTCGTCCAGGCAACTGTCGGTGGCGCGCCCGCACCAGCCGTGGGCGGGCGTGGCCTTCGGGTATCGCCCTTCGGCGACGCTGGCCGTCCACGGCTGCGAGGTTTCCGCGGCAATCGCCTGCGCGAACGCCTGCGTATCGCGTGTGGTCAGCGCGCGCATCCGAGCAGGATCGATGCCGTCATAGGGCAACAGCCACAGCGGCGGGAACGCATTGCGCTCGGGCACCTGGTCGCGCGGCGCGGCCTCCATCGCCGCCAGCGCCGCACGCTCGGCGGCCGGCACCGGCAGCAGCCAGGACACCAGCACCACCACCAGCAGCAGCGCGCCCATCCCGAGCACGGCCATGCCCACCCACTTCACTCCGTTCAACACAGCATTCCTCCAGCGCGCCGCTTCCTGCGGTGGCCGGCAGGGTAATCCGGGCGGCGGCACCGCTACAATGCGGCATGTCGCCCGAAGCCCCCCAACTCGTCCCGCGCCCCTCCCTGCAGCGCCTGTTCCTGACCGGCCTGCTGACCCTGCTGCCGATCTGGCTAACCTGGGTGGTGGTCAAATTCGTCTTCGTGCTGTTGTCGGGCATTTCCAGCCCGGTGGTGGTGCCCCTGTCCGAGCAGATCGCCGCCTCGTTCCCCCATTACCTGGGCTGGGTCAAGGTCGAGTGGATGCAGAACGTGATCGGCCTGGCCGCCACCCTGCTGGTGATCCTCAGCGTGGGCGTGCTCRGCCGCCGGGTGATCGGCCAGCGCCTGCTGCGCTGGTTCGGCGCGGTGATCAAGCGCATTCCGCTGGCCAGCATCATCTACGACAGCGCCAAGAAGCTGCTGGACATGCTTCAGACCGAGCCGGGCAGCACCCAGCGCGTGGTGCTGATCGATTTCCCGCACCGCGACATGAAATCGGTCGGGCTGGTCACTCGGGTAATCCGCGAACAGGGCACCGGTCGCGAGCTGGCTGCGGTGTACGTGCCGACCACGCCCAACCCGACCTCCGGCTACCTGGAAATCGTGCCGGTGGAACTGCTCACGCCCACCGACTGGACCGTCGACCAGGCCATGAGCTTCATCATCTCCGGCGGCGCCGTCGCCCCGGAAACCGTGCCGTTCACCCGCGCCGGAGACCGCTAGAGGCGCGCCACCAGTGACGGCAGCGGGTCTTTACCCCTGCTGACGCGCGGTGGTGCGGCGCTGGCCGTACGCGCGCGGATCGGGCAAGCTCCCCGGTCTGTGTAGTGTTACGGATACCGCCGATGCCCCACCCCGCCCGCGCCCTGGCGCTCGCCATCGCCGCCCTGCTGGTGTTCAGCACCGCCGCACCGGCAGAAGCCGCCAAGAAGAAGGCCAACCGGCCGGCCGCCGCGCAGACCCGGCAGGCCGCCAAACCCAAGGCCAAACCGCGCGCGCGCCCCGCCGCGGCGCCGGCCCGCCAGCCCCTCGTGCGCCAGCAGACCAAGGCCGCCCAGCTCAACCGCATCTACGATGAATACTGGGATGCCTCGATGCGGCTCAATCCGCTGCAGGCCACCTTCCAGGGCGACAGCCGCCACAACGACCAACTGCCCAACATTCTCTCGGCCGCCTACCGCCAGCAGTCGCACGACTTCACCGTGGAATGGCTGGGCAAAGTGGAGAAGATCGGCCCCGATGGCCTCACCGGCCAGGACCTGCTGAGCTACGAGATTTTCGTACGCGACGCGCGCATGTCCGTCGCCGCCGAGCAGTATCCCAGCTGGATGCTGCCGGTCAGCCAGTACTACAACCTGGGCAGCATCATGGCGATCCTCGGCTCCGGCTCGGGCGCCCAGCCGTTCAACACGGTGAAGGATTACGACAACTGGTCCAAGCGTTCGCTGGGCATCGGCCCGCTGTTCGACCAGGCCATCGCCAACATGCGCCAGGGCATGGCCGCCGGCGTCGTGCAGCCGCGCGACCTGATGGAAAAGGTGCTGCCGCAGCTGGATGCGGTGATCAAGCCCACTGCCGAGGAAACCCTGTTCTGGGCGCCGGTGCGCAACCTGCCCGCCGACATTGCCGACACGGAAAAGACCCGCATCACCGCCGAATACAAACGCATGATCGAGTACCGGATCATGCCGGCCTACCGCGCCCTGCGCGGCTTCATCGCCACCGAATACCTGCCTGCCACGCGCAGCAGCGATGGCCTGGGCGCGCTGCCCAAGGGCCAGGCCTGGTATGGGCAGAACATCGTGCAGAGCACCGCATCCACCCTGGATGCGCAGCAGATCCACCGCATGGCCGAACAACGCGTGGCCACCCTGCAGGCGCAGATCGCGGGCATTCTGAAGGACAACAGGATCCGCGGCTCGCAACAGAAAGTGCTGCGCAACATGCGCACGGACAAGAGCTTCCAGTACGCCAATGGCGAGGCTCTGCTCAACCGCTACCGGCAGTTGCAGACCCAGGTCGCCGGCCGCCTGCCGGCCCTGCTCGGCACGCTGCCGAAGGCGCCGATGGAAATACACGCGGTCGAACCCGAGCGCGCTGCAGCCGCCTCGGCGGTGAGTTACCAGCAGCCGCTGCCGGATGGCCTGCGCCCGGGCATCCTGTATGTCAACACCGGCAACCTGGCAAGCCGGCGGCGCTGGGCCACACCGATGCAGTTCCTGCACGAAGGCATCCCGGGCCACCACGTGCAGCTGGGCCTGCAGCAGGAACTGGACAAGCTGCCGCGCTTCCGTCGCCTGGGCGGCGACATCGCCTTCATCGAAGGCTGGGGCCTGTATGCCGAATCGCTGGGTGACCCACTCGGCGTCTACCAGGATCCTTATGAACGCATCGGCTACCTGCAGGCCGCGCTGACCCGCGCCGCGCGCATGGCCGCCGACACCGGCCTGCATGCGCAGGGCTGGAGCAAGCGCCAGGCGGTGGACTACCTGGTCAAGACCGCCGACATCCCGGCCGAAGATGCCACGGCTGAAGTGGAACGCTTCATGGCATTGCCCGGGCAGACGCTGCCCAATGGCCTGGGCGAACTGAAGATGTTCGAGCTGCGCGACCGTGCCAAGGCTGCACTGGGGCCGCGTTTCGACCTGCGTCGCTTCCACGAGGAAGTGCTGCGCGACGGTTCGATGCCGCTCGATATCCTCGATGCCAAGCTGCAGCGCTGGATCGCCAGTGAAACCGCCGGCACGCCGGCGCCCGCCGCCAGTCCCTGACCTCGCCCCGGGAGCCGGCCATGCACATGACACCGCGTCCGCGCTGGATCAACGCGATGTGCATCGGCCTGCTCGCGGCCGGCAACGTCTTCGCCGCGCCGGTGCTGACGCCGCCGGACCCGGGCATCGATGCGTTGTTGCAGCGCTACGACGGCCAGGTGCCCGGCGCGGCGGTGCTGGTGCTGCACGACGGACAGCCGGTGTTCCAGCGCGGCTACGGCCTGGCCGTCCTCGAGGACGGCACCTCGGTGACCGCACAGAGCAACTTCCGCCTGGCCTCGCTGAGCAAGCAGTTCACCGCGGCGGCGATCCTGCTGTTGGCCGAGGATGGCCGTTTGACCCTGGATGACCCGCTCAAGCGCTGGTTGCCCTCGCTGCCGCGCGCCGCCGATGCGATCACCCTGCGCCAACTGCTCAGCCATACCAGCGGCCTGCTCGACTACGAAGACCTGCTGCCGCCCGGTGCGACGGCACAGGTGCACGACAACGACGTGCTGCACCTGCTGGAAACCCAGGACCGCACGCGCTTCGCCCCCGGCAGCCGCTACCGTTACAGCAACAGCGGATATGCGCTGCTGGCGCTGGTGGTGGCCAAGGCGTCCGGGCAGGATTTCGCCAGTTTTCTGAAGGCGCGTATCTTCAGCCCGCTGGGGATGGATGCCAGCGTCGCCCACCAGGACGGCGTGGACGATGTGGCGCATCGCGCGTACGGCTATAGCCAGATCGACGGACGCTGGCAGCGCACGGACCAGAGCCCCACCAGCGCGGTACTCGGCGACGGCGGCATCTATTCCTCGCTGACCGACCTGGCCAAATGGGACGCGGCACTGTACGACACGCGTCTGCTGAAGGCAGCGTCCTTGCGCCAGGCATTCGCGCCGGCCACCGCCACCGAGGAACCGGACGTGCCGTTCTACGGCTTCGGCTGGCGCCTCAACGGCCAGGCGCAATGGCACAGCGGGGAGAGCATCGGCTTCCGCAATGTGATCCTGCGTTATCCCGCACACCGCCTGACGGTGATCATCCTGAGCAACCGCGACGGCCCCGAACCCTATCCGCTGGCGCTGCAGATCGCACGACGCTGGCTGGACACCCTGCAATGACCCACGACCACGGCACCCCGCTGCTCGGCGTCCACCATGTGGCGCTGATCGGTTCGGACTACGCGCGCTCCAGGGCGTTCTACACCGAGGTCCTTGGCCTGCGGGTGCTGGACGAAAACTACCGCGCCGCGCGCGATTCCTGGAAGCTCGACCTGGCCCTGCCCGACGGCAGCCAGCTGGAGCTGTTCTCTTTCCCGCACGCCCCGCCCCGCCCAAGCCGCCCGGAAGCCCAGGGGCTGCGTCATCTCGCGTTCCGGGTAGCGGCGCTGGAGCCGATGATCGCGCGCCTGGCCGCGGCCGATGTCGCCTGCGAGGCGATCCGTACCGACGAATACACCGGCCGCCGCTTCACCTTCTTCGCCGACCCGGACGGACTGCCGCTGGAGCTGTACGAGATCCCGGCCGAGGGCGGCTGAACAGGGTCGGCGGTGCGTTCCGTACCGGAGCGAATGGGTATACAGTCGGGCTGTACCGGCCCTGCGCCGGCATTCACGAACTCCCTGGGAGGGGAAACATGCGCAAGACTTTGAAGACCCTGCTGCTGGCACTGCCGCTGATGCTGGCCGCCATGTCGGCCAGTGCGGCCGATGGTGCGGTCGGCCGCTGGAAGACCATCGACGACAAGACCGGCAAGGTAAAGTCGATCGTGGAGATCACCCAGGCCACCAACGGCACCCTGACCGGCAAGGTGGTGGAGATCCTGCATTCGGACAAGGGCCCCAATCCGGTCTGCGACGGTTGCGAAGGCGCCAACAAGAACAAGCCGGTCAAGGGCATGACGATCCTGTGGAACCTCAAGGCCGACGGCGCCAACGCCTGGTCCGGCGGCACCATCCTGGACCCGGGCAACGGCAAGACCTACAAGTCCAAGGCCAAGCTCCAGACCGGCGGCGCCAAGCTCGACGTCTCCGGCTGCATCGCCTTCATCTGCCGCTCCCAGACATGGGTGCGTGAGTAATCTGGCGCTGTTTGTCTAGTCATTGCTCCGGTGTGGTCGAGGCGTGTGCATCGCCGGTTGGGAGGAAGAGAAAGGCCGAAGCGGCTGCGCCGCTTCGGCCTTTTGCATTTCAACTCCCCCCACACCCCGAACCAAACCGCTCTGGCTTCGGTCTCGGCAGGAAGAAGCTCCTTTCGGTTCGATTCGTTCGGCCAAGTTCGCCTCGCTTAGGCGTCGGCGTCGGCCTCTGCCCCCGCCGTTCCCATGCATACCAGCCAACTGTGGAAGGGTTGGGGTGGTTGAGGTTGCGGGGCCCTCCACCGCATGGATGCGGTGGCGGAGCTTACATGGGTGAGGGCGCATTGCTTGCGAGGCACTGCCTCGCATGCGTCCGAACGCACAGCCGCCAGCGGCTGGGCCGGGCCGCGGAGCGGGACTTGCAGCGTGCCCCGCGGCCTCACCCACCCCAGCCCTCCCCCAGCAGACCGGTCAATAGGCTTCGGCTTCGGCTTCGGCTTCGGCTTCGGCTTCGGCTGTGGCCCTGGCTCCAGTTTCGAAAAAAAGCCCGCCGCAGGCGCCCACCCCCTCCATGCGATAATCCCCAGTCCCCAAAGCAACAACGCAGACCATGACCCGCACCGCTCTCGTCACCACCGCCCTGCCCTACGCCAACGGCCCGCTCCACCTGGGCCACCTGGTCGGCTACATCCAGGCTGACATCTGGGTGCGCGCGCGGCGAATGAGCGGCGGCAAGACCTGGTTCGTCTGCGCCGATGACACCCATGGCACCCCGATCATGCTCGCCGCCGAAAAGGCCGGCGTCAGCCCGGAAGCCTTCATCGCCAACATCCAGGCCAGTCACGAACGCGACTTTGCCGCCTTCGGCGTCGCCTTCGACCACTACGACTCCACCAACTCGGCCGCCAACAAAGCCCTGACCGAAGCCTTCTACCTCAAGCTTGAGGCCGAAGGCCACATCGCGCGCCGCTCCGTGGCCCAGTTCTACGATCCGGCCAAGGGCATGTTCCTGCCCGACCGCTACATCAAGGGCATCTGCCCGGTCTGCAGCAGCCCTGACCAGTACGGCGACAACTGCGAAGTGTGCGGCGCCACTTACGGCCCCACTGAACTCAAGGACCCGCGCTCGGTCATCTCCGGGGCCACCCCGGAAATGCGCGACTCCGAACACTTCTTCTTCGAAGTCGGCCGCTTTGAAGGCTTCCTGCGCGAGTGGCTGGCCGGCGACGTCGCCCTGCCCGGCGTCAAGGCCAAGCTCGGCGAATGGCTCAATGCCGAAGGCGGCCTGCGCGCCTGGGACATTTCCCGTGACGCGCCGTACTTCGGCTTCGAAATCCCCGGCCAGCCCGGCAAGTACTTCTACGTCTGGCTGGATGCGCCGATCGGCTACCTGTCCAGCTTCCAGACCCTGTGCGCCAAGAACGGGGAAGATTTCGACGCCCACCTGCGCGCCGGTTCCAGCACCGAACTGCACCACTTCATCGGCAAGGACATCGTCAATTTCCACGGCCTGTTCTGGCCGGCGGTGCTGCACGGCACCGGCCATCGCGCGCCGACGCGCCTGCACGTCAATGGCTACCTGATGGTCGACGGCGCCAAGATGTCCAAGTCGCGCGGCACCTTCGTCATGGCGCGTACCTACCTGGATGTCGGCCTGGAAGCCGAAGCGCTGCGCTACTACTTCGCCGCCAAGTCCGGCGGCGGCGTTGAAGACCTCGACCTCAACCTGGGCGACTTCATCGCGCGCGTCAACGCCGACCTGGTCGGCAAGTTCGTCAACCTGGCCAGCCGCTGCGCCGGCTTCATCAGCAAGCGCTTCGATGGCCGCCTGGCCGACAGCCTGCCCGATGCCGCCCAGTACGACCGCTTCGTCGCCGCCCTCGCCCCGATCCGTGAGGCGTACGAGCGCAACGACCCGGCCGCCGCCGTGCGCCTGACCATGACCCTGGCCGACGAAGCCAACCGCTACATCGACGACCAGAAGCCGTGGGTGATCGCCAAGCAGGACGGCGCCGACGCGCAGCTGCAGGCGGTCTGCACCCAGGGCTTGAACCTGTTCCGCGTGCTGGTCACCGCACTGCGGCCGATCCTGCCGGCCACCGCCGCGCAGGCCGAAACCTTCCTCGCCGCACCGGTGCAGGACTGGACCGACATCGCCCGCCCGCTGACCGCACACACCATCGCGGTGTACGCACCGCTGTTCACCCGAATCGACCCGAAAATGATCGACGCCATGACCGACGCCTCCAAAGACACCCTCGCCGCCGCACCCCCCGTCGCCCCGGCGAAGCCTGCCAAGCCGGCGCCCGCACCGGCGGTAGCCGCCGCCCCGACCGACGGCACGGCCTATATCGGCATCGACGACTTCGCCAAGCTCGACCTGCGGATCGGCAAGGTGCTGGCCTGCGAGTTCGTCGAAGGCTCGGACAAGCTGCTGCGCTTCGAACTGGACGCCGGTGATCTCGGCAAGCGCCAGATCTTCTCCGGCATCCGCGCCAGCTACGGCGAGCCGGAAAAACTGGTCGGCCGCAGCGTGGTGTTCATCGCCAACCTGGCCCCGCGCAAGATGCGTTTCGGCCTGAGCGAGGGCATGATCCTCTCGGCCGGTTTCGACGGCGGCGACCTGGCCCTGCTCGATGCCGACAGCAGCGCCCAGCCCGGCATGCCGGTGCGCTGATCGCAACGAGGGGCGGCCTTGCCGCCCCGTCCTGCTGGCCTGCACGGAGGAAGCTGCGGTTTGGAACTGGCCCTGTTCGATTTCGACCACACGGTCACCACCTGCGACACGTACGGCCGTTTCCTGCGCCGCGTGGCGACGCCGGAGCAGCTCGCCCAGGCCTGGTGGAAAGTCGGGCCGTGGCTGCTGGCTTACCGGCTCAAGCTGATATCGGCCGCGCGCATCCGCGCCCGCGTCACCCGCCTGACCTTCAGCAACCGTCACAGCGATGACATCGCCACCCAGGCCGCCGGCTATGCGCGCGATGTGCTGCCTGACGTGGTGCGCCCGCAGATGCTGGAACAGATCCACTGGCACCTGCAGCAACGGCATACCGTGGTGATCGTGTCCGGCTCGCTGGATCTGTACCTGCGCCCGTGGTGCGAATCGCTTGGTCTGGGCCTGATCTGCAACCGTCTGGAAAGTCGCGATGGACGCCTCACCGGCCGCTACGCCGATGGCGACTGTGGCCCACGCAAGGTCGAACACATCCGCCAGCGCTACGACCTGTCACGCTTCCAGCGCATCCACGCCTACGGCGACAGCGCGGAAGACCGTCCGATGCTGGCCCTCGCCCACGATCGCTGGTATCGCGGCAAACCCTTGAAATGAAGACCCCGCGCAGCCGACGCCACGCATGATCACCCCAACGTCCCTGACCGAACGCCTCGACCGCCTGCTGCCGCAGACCCAATGCGGTCAATGCGGCTATGACGGTTGCCGTCCCTATGCCGAGGCCATGGCCCGCGGCGAGGCCGGCGTGGACCACTGCCCACCCGGCGGTGATGACGGCGCGCGGGCACTGGCGCGTGTACTGGGTGTACCTGCAGTGCCATTCGACCGCAGCCGGGGCGAATATACGCCCGCGCAGGTGGCGCTGATCATCGAGGCGGACTGCATCGGCTGCACCAAGTGCATCCAGGCCTGCCCGGTGGATGCCATCGTCGGCGGTGCCAAGTACATGCACACCGTCATCGCCGACCTGTGCACCGGTTGCGCGCTGTGCATTCCACCGTGCCCGGTGGATTGCATCGACCTGATCGCAGCGCGCTGATGCCGTGCAGCCGAGCGATATGCCCGGCTGCCATTCGGCCCGTTACGGCAGTGCCGCGGTGATCACGATCTCCACCTTCCAGCTCGGATCGGCCAGCTTGGCCTCCACCGTCGCGCGTGCCGGCGTCATGCCCGCCACCACCCACTCATCCCACGCGGCATTCATGCCGGCGAAATCGTTGATGTCGGCCAGGAACACTTCCGCACGCAACACGTGCTGCTTGTCGCTGGCCACCAGCGCCAGCAGCTTGTCGATCTCTTCCAGCACCTGCCGGGTCTGGCCGGTGATGTCCTGGCTGGTGTCTTCGGGAATCTGCCCGGACAGATAGGCGACCTTGTTGTGCACGGTCATTTCGGACATGCGCGGACCGACATCGAAACGTTCCAACATGGCGCTTTCTCCTCTGGATGAAGGGACATTGTCACCGATGCGGTGTGCGCCTGTCCGTGCCCGGTGTCCTTGCCGCCACGGCGTGCACAGCGCGCACCCTTGGCAAGCGTGCGCATCAGGCGCACGATGCGCCCGCACCCTGCACCGCCTCCTGCCTTGACTCTTTCATCGCCCCCCCACGGAGCACGCTACACCGATGACCGAAACGACCCCTGCTCCCGCCCCGGCACGCCTGGCCTGGCGCCGCGCCGCCACCGTCATCTTCAGCCTGGCGATCCTGGCCCTGGCGCTGCGCGGGCTGGCCAACGAGTTCGACGAACACGGCTACCGCGCCATCCGCGAAGCGTTCCGCCACCTCGGTGCCGGCCAGATCGCGCTGACCGTGGTGCTCGGCCTGGCCAGTTACGCCTGCCTGATCGGTTTCGATGCCATTGGCCTGCGTCGCAGCGGCAAGCAGTTGCACCCGGCGCGTGTGGGCATCACCGCCTTCCTGGCCCACACGCTCGGCCAGACGCTGGGGTTTGCCGCGCTCACCGGCGGCGCCGTGCGCCTGCGCGGCTATGGCGGGGCCGGGCTGAGCCTGGGCGAAATCGGCCAGGTGGTGCTGATGAGCACGCTTGGCTTCGTGTTCGGCGCGTGGCTGCTGCTGGCCTTGGCCTTCATCCTCGAACCGGGTGCGGCCGCGTTGGCGCTGCCGGTGTCGGTGCAGGCGGTGCGCGTGTTCGGCATTGTCGGCCTGCTCGGTTACCTCGGCACGCTGCTGCTGGTCGGTCGCGACGGACGTACCTTCCAGATCCGTGGCCACAGCCTGTGGCTGCCCGACCGCCGCACCATGCTTGGCGTAACCGCGCTGAGCGTAGTGGAACTGGTCCTGGCCAGCGCCGCGTTCTACGTGCTGCTGCCGATGGATACCCCCACCGGCCTGCCCGGCTTTGTCGGCCTGTACCTGGTGGCGGTGCTGGCCGGGTTGATCTCCAGCGTGCCGGCCGGGCTGGGCGTGTTCGAGTGGAGCCTGCTCAAGCTGCTGCCACAGGTGGCACCGGCGTCGGTGCTGGCCGCCGCGCTGATCTACCGCGTCACCTATTACGTGCTGCCGCTGCTGCTGGCCACGCTGCTGGCCCTGGGCCCGGCAATGCGCAAGCCGCTGCGGGTCGGCGCCGGGGCCACCCGCGCCGGCTGGACCGCGCTGCGTCCGTGGCTGCCGCAGATCATCGCGCTGGCGGTGTTCAGCGTCGGTGCCGCACTGGTCATCGACGGCACCCTGCCGACCCCGCGCCGGCACCTGGTCAACGCCTCGCTGCCGATCCTGGAAACCTCGCACCTGCTCGGCAGTCTTGGTGGCGTGGCCCTGCTGCTGATCGGGCAGGGACTGCAACGACGCAGCCACGCGGCCTGGATGCTCGCGCTGGGCATCTGCGTGATCGCGCCGCTGCCGATCTGGCTGCGCGGCGGCCAGGTGTTGATCGCGCTGTCGGCACTGTTGGTGGCGATGGCGCTGTGGGCCTCGCGCCGTGAGTTCTACCGCCAAGGGGCGCTGCTCGACGAAGCCTGGTCGTGGCCGTGGATCCGCAATCTCGGCCTGGTCCTGGTCGCGGTGATCTGGCTGCTGTTCTTCGTCTACAGCCACGTCGAATACCAGAACGAGCTGTGGTGGCAGTTCGCGCTGCAGGGCAACGCCCCGCGTGCGCTGCGGGCGCTGCTGGTGGTGGCCATCGCGCTGACCATCTTCGGCCTGGCCCGGCTGCTGCACAGCACGCGCAGCCCGCTGCCGGCCGCCGACGCCCCGACCCTGGACGCACTGGCCCCGATTCTGGCTGCCGCCGAAGACACCCAGGCGTGCCTGGTCCTCACCGCCGACAAGGCGGTGCTGCGCGATGCCGACCAGCGCGGCTTTGTGATGATGCAGCGCTACGGCGGCTCGCTGATCGCGATGGGCGACCCGGTCGGTCCGCCGGAGGTGGTGCGCGGACTGATCTGGCGCTTCCGCGAGGAAGCCGACCGGCTCGGATTGCGCCCGGTGTTCTACCAGGTCGGCGAAGCGCATTGGCAGACCTACCTCGACCTCGGCCTGACCCTGGTCAAGCTCGGCGAAGAGGCGATGGTGCCGTTGCAGGACTTCGGCCTGGAAGGACGCGAGCGTGCCGACCTGCGCCAGGCCTGGAACCGCGGCAAGCGCAGCGGCCTGAGCTTCCGCGTGGCCACCCCGGCCGAGGTGCCCGCCCTGCTGCCGGCGCTGGAAGCGATCTCACAGGAATGGCTGGATGACAAGGCCGGCGATGAAAAGGGCTTCTCGTTGGGCAGCTTCGATCCGGACTACCTGGTGCGCTTCCCGATGGCGCTGGTGGAAGCGGAGGGCCGCATCGTCGCCTTCGCCAACCTGTGGCAGGCGCCGGCCGGGCACGAGTTGTCGGTGGATCTGATGCGACATATCGACGATGCGCCCAAGGGCACCATGGATTTCCTGTTCATCGAGCTGTTCCTGTGGGGCCGCGCCAACGGCTTCCACCGGTTCTCGCTCGGCATGGCGCCACTGTCGGGACTGGCCCAGCATCGCCTGGCCGGGCGCTGGAACCGCTTTGCCAATATCGTGGCCCGGCATGGCGAGCGTTTCTACGGCTTCAGCGGTCTGCGCCGCTTCAAGTCCAAGTTCGCCCCGCAGTGGCGTGCCCGTTACCTGGCCGCGCCCGGCGGCGTGCACCTGCCGGCTGCACTGCTTGATGCCACCCGGCTGATCTCGCTGGATCCGCGCCGCCACGATTGACCCTGGTGGGGGATCCGGCATGGATCCCCCACCGCACGCGTCACCGCGCCGGCAGATGCTCCAGCAACGTCTGCGCCAAGCGATCGTAATCGCCCTTGAAATGATGGTCGCCCGGCAGTTTCACCACCTGCGCATTGCCTCCCGGCAGGTCCGGGCACAGCGCATCATCGTCGTCCTCGCCATACAGGCACAGCGTCTTGCCGACCGGCAACCTGGCGATCTCCGGCGCGATCGGCAGGCCGTCGCCACCGCCGCCCAGCCAGTTGCTGACATGGAACTCGTAATCGGCGGTCTTGCCCACCGACATCAGCCCGATCATCGCCACGCTGTCGCGCATCGCCGGTGACAACTGATTGATCGCCGCCGGGAGCACGTCGGCGCCCTGCGAGAAGCCGACCAGCACCACCCGCTTGCGCTGCCATTGCCGGCTGTAATGCGCGGCAATGCGCTCGAGGTCGCGGGCGAAGCCCTGCGGATCACGGGCGGTCCAGAAATAGCGCAACGAATCCACGCCCACCACCGACACCCCGCCCTCGCTGAGGGCGGCGGCCACTTCCTTGTCCAGCCCGGCCCAGCCGCCGTCACCGGACACGAAGATCGCAAACGTGTCGCCCGGCTTGCTGGACGGCACTTCGATCACCGGCAAGCCCTTGAGGTCATCGGGCGGGGGCGCCAGGCTCACCCCCTTCTGCGCACCGATCACCTGCGCCGCCGCCAGCAGCCCGGGCAGGTCGCCACCCTCTGCGCTGCGCTCGAACTGTCGGCCCATGCTCACCTTGCGCACGAACGCGGCTGCATCGCCGACCTTGCAGCGTGCGTCGCCGGCAGCGTTCAGCCACGGGAAATTGAGGTCGGCCGGTTGCAGTCGGCCGTGGCTGACGCCGGCCCCGCAGACCATGCGCTCGCGCGCCCGGTCCGGACAGAAGTCGGTGGTCAGCAGGCCGGCGAAGACCTGGGTGTCGGCCTGCGCAGCCACCGCATAGGCCAGCTCGGCACCTTCCCCGTCGCCGCCGATCAGCGGCAGGCGGTAGCCGGGCAGATGCAGGTAGGCCTGGAACCAGCGCGAGAAATTCTCCACATCGCCGGCGCCGAACCCGCAGGTACCGCCGCCTTCGCGGGCCAGTTCCTTGCGCAGCCGGGCGACGTCGACCTGGGCGACCAGCGCGCCCCGCGCACGCAGCGCATCGATGCGCTGACGGGTGCGTTCGTGCTCGCGGCCGCCGTCGAACCACACCACCACCCGCTGCAGGTGTCCTTCCGGCAGGAACACCGGCACCTGCTGGAACCGCCCATGGCTGACCTGCTGCGGTGTCGCGGCCGCGGCCATCGACGCCCATCCACCGATCACCAGACCCAGTACCTTCCCCCACCCGGCTCGCCGCATCGTCACGCATCCCAAAAGAGTCCCGCCCACGATACGCCGGTCCCCCGCCAACGGCATGTACACAGACTGGCAGCACCGCTCAGCCAAGCGAAGCGACCCGGGCCTCCCGCGTCGTCCGCCATTGCCGTCCGGCCACCGCCAGCAGCCACAGCACCAGCACGGCGATCACCAGCTTCTGCCCCGCGCCGCGTGGCGGACCACGCCACAGCACGTGCAGCCACAGCAGCACGAAGCACAGCCATGCCCAGGCCCAGGCCAGGCCGGCCCAACGCGACCAGCGGGGGTCGGCGCGCAGGTACCAGCTCTGCAGCAGCATCGCCACGCTTACGCACAGGAAGGCGGTGTTCGCCGCCAGCCCATGCACCAGTGGGGCCAGCAGCGGCGCCCGCTGGGGCAGCCAGCTGTCGCCGATGGCCACACCCAGCAGGCCCAGTGCGCCCGCCCAGAACAGCCCCGGCGCCGCCCCGCTGCGCCGTGGCGAGCGACTGTCGACGTGCAGCGCGTACGCCAGCAGCATGATCGCCAGTGCCAGCGCGCCATAGGCGCACCGCAATGCCAGGCCCCATGGCCCGTGCAGGTAGAGGCTCAGCGTGGCCTGCACCCAATCCAGGTCCTGGCGGACCCATTGGGTCCACAGCGCCGTGGCGATGAACACCACCAACGCGAGCATGGCCAGCAGCGCGGCCCTGGCCTGCGGCCGCGTGGACGAGCGTGCCGAGGCGCCATCATTCATCGGCGCCGTACTCAGTCGATCGCATCCGGATGACGCAGCGTCCACGCCGCCAGTGCGGCCCGGTAACGCTGCAGCTCATCGCTGTACAGATCCAGCACGCACAGCGGGCAGCCGCTGCCGCAGCACTCGTTCGGGCCGGGTTCTTCCGGTGGCTGCGGGCGTGGATCGGGGTCGGGAAGCGCGACGAGCTCGGACATGGGCATCAAGGGGGCGGAGAGCCACCATTATCCAATGCGGCGGCGCAGGTTGGCGCGCGCCGCGCCGTCCAGCCGCTGGTGGAAGAACCCGCTCAGGAAGATCCGCGGCTTCAGCAGCAGCTGCTTGAGGAAGCGGCGCCGGTTGAGCCGGAACAGGAATCCTGGCACATGGCCGGCATATTCCTCCGCAATGCCCTGGTCGTAGGCATCGAACACCGCCGCCGGCGCGCCGAGGATGGCCATGTCGCAATCCAGGAACAGCGCCGCTTCGGCGTCGATGTCGGTTGCGGCCARCGCGCCATGCCGGGCAGTCAATTCGATCAGCTGCACCACCCGCGCCACGTCGATGCCCTCGGCGGGCAGCCAGCGCAGGATCGCTTCGCGCGCCAATGCGGCAGAGCGCGCTTCGTTGTCGCTGCGCCCGGCGTCGTAGATCGCATCGTGGTACAGCGCGGCCAGCTGCACCTCGCGCGGCTGCTGCCAGCCCGGGCCGTCGGCAACCGCCTGGCAATGCTGCAGCACCGCCTGCACGTGCGAAAAGTTGTGGTATGCCCGCGGCGGCATCGCGTAGGCGGCTTCCAGGTCGGCCTGCATCGCCGCCGGCAGGGGCATCGGTTCAAAGCGCATGGGCAAACAGTGACGGCCGCCGCGGCAACTGGCAAGCGGATCGTCATTGGCGGTTTTTTGACCAGCCACGCGCCACGCCTGTTGTACGGCGCGTGCGCGTGCTTATCCACAGGTTTGCCCGGGGCTGATCCACACCGGCTGTGGATGGCCGATCGGGCCGACAAGCGGCACCCCATCCTCCCGGCCCAGGCCTAGACTGGGGCGGCTACGTCGGTATCCCTGCGAGGTAAACGCGATGTCCGCCTGGAGATTCCTGCTGGTGCTGACCCTGCTGGCAGCGGCGGTGGTGCCGCTGTCAGCCGGTGCGGCAGAACCGGCCGCTGCGGTGTCGCCTGCGCCCCCGCCGCCCCCCACCCCGGAACAGATTCTTGCCATTCCCCCCGAACTGCGCGCACTGCTGCAACAACGGGTGATCGCCCCGAGCTTCTCGCGCGAACAGCGCGTACAGCGGTTGGTGCATCTGATCTTCGACGACGACGGCATGCAGCTGTCCTACGACCCCTACGCCACCCACACCCTGACCGAAACCTGGCAGACCCACCGCGCCAACTGCCTGTCTTTCACCCTGCTGTTCGTGACCCTGGCGCGCGCGGCCGGCATCGACGCGCGCGTGCAGGAAGTGGCCCAGGTGGTCACCTGGTACGAGGACCAGGGCGTGATCTACAACGTGGGGCACGTCAACGCGGGGGTGACCCTCAATGGCAACACCGCCGTCGTCGACCTGGACCGCAACGTGCTCTACGACCGCTACGGTCCGCAGCCGATCGAGCAGAAGCGCGCGCTGGCGCACTTCTACAACAATCGCGGCGCGATGTGGATGGCCGACGATCTGGCACAGGCCCGCACCTATCTGCAGGCGGCATTGGCGCTGGACCCCACCTTCGTCGCCGGCTGGAACAATCTGGGCGTACTCGACGCACGCAGCGGCAATCTCGCCGAGGCCGAGCGCGACTACCGCACCGCGCTGACGCTGCAGCCGCGCAACGCCGCCAGCCTGACCAATGCCAGCGCGCTGTATCGGCGCCTGGGCGACACCCGCCAGGCCGCGCAGTTGGCCAATCGCCTGCAGCAGGTGCAACGCGGCGATCCGTTCGCACAGTTCCGCTTCGGCAACGAGGCTGAGCAGCGCCAGGACTACGCGGCGGCCGTCGGCTATTACCGCCGCGCGGTGAGCCTGTATCCCACCGCGCACCCGTTCCACTTCGGGCTGGCGCGGGCGTACTTCCTGGCCGGCGACAACGCACGGGCGTCGAAGGAGATGGCCCGCGCACGCGACCTGGCCGGCGACAACGCCGATGTGCTCAAGGCCCAGTACCAGGCCAAGCTGGACAGCCTGAACCGCTGGCGCCAGCGCAGCGCCGCGGTCAACTGAGCCGGTTTCAGGCCTTTTTGAGGAAGCAGGTCTTCAGGACCAGACCCTTGATCTTGTCCGAATTGCCTTCGATGTGTTCGGCGTCATCGTCGACCAGGCGGATGTTGCGGATCACCGTGCCCTGCTTGAGCGGGATCGACGAGCCCTTCACCTTCAGGTCCTTGATCACCGTGACCGTATCGCCGCCGGCCAGCACGTTGCCATTGCTGTCGCGCACCACCAGCGCCTCACCGCCGGCCTCGGCCGCGGTCCACTCATGCCCGCAGTCGGCGCAGATCCACAGCGCGCCATCGGCATAGGTGTTTTCCAGGGAGCATTGCGGGCAGGCAGGAGCGGTGGACATGGTGAGGCCTTCGTAAACTGAACAACCCCTATTGTAACCGCCCGGCCCCCCGGCCCTTGCACCGCTGGCCCGCTTGCCGCAAAGTGCGCGCCCCCTGACCTCCGGCCCGGCCTGCATGAAAATCGGCATCGACTTTGGCACCAGCAACTCCGCCGCCGCTGCGGTGGTGGACGGCAGGGTGGTGCCGATCCAGTTCGGCCAGGCCGAGCAGTTCCGCACCACGGTGTATTTCCCGGAGGTGATGCGCGACCCGAACGATTTCGAGCTGACCCCGGCGCTGGAGCACGAGCTGGCCCGCCTGATCGACGCGGCCGCACGCGATGCGCGTGCCGCCGGCCAGGAGCGCGCGCCCGATGCGCTGCGCCGCGAAGCCCTGCGCGTGGTGCGCCGGCAGTGGATGGAAGAGCAGATGCGCGCCCCGCTCACCTCCACCAAGCTGCTGCAGAACGCCGTCTACGGCGACGATGCGCTGGAAGCCTACTTCGAAGAGAACGAAGGCAACCTGGTGCAGAGCCCCAAATCGATGCTCGGCTACAACCTGCATCCGCGCGCGCGCCAGACCATCACCGGCATCGCCACCCACATCCTCGAACACATCCGCCTGACCGCGTCACGCCAGCTCGACCGGCCGGTACGCACGGCCACGCTGGGCCGGCCGGTGCAGTTCCGCAGTTCGATCGGCGCAGCCGGCAACGACCAGGCGCTGGAGATCCTGCACACCGCGGCGATCGCCGCCGGTTTCGACGACGTCGATTTCCTCGAGGAACCGGCGGCGGCGGCGATGCATTACCACGCCGAAAGCACGCAGGAACACGAGGCGATCGTGGTCGACATCGGCGGCGGCACCACCGACATCGCGCATGCGCGCGTGGGCGGCACGCAGGCACCGAAGATCCATCGCGCCTGGGGCATCGCGCGCGGCGGTACCGATATCGACCTGGCCCTGAGTCTGGGCGCATACATGCCGCTGTTCGGTCGCGGCGTGAGCCGTATCCCCGCCCACCACTACGTGGAGGCGGCGATGGTGCAGGACATGACCCGGCAACGCGATTTCCGCCAGCACAGCTACCGCGACGCCGAGCAGCCGTGGGGCAAGCGCATGCAGGCGCTGCAGGACACCGGCAACACGGCGCGCCTGTACCGCGAGGTGGAACGCTGCAAGATCGCGCTGAGCAGCACCGCCGCGCACGACAGTGCGCTGGATTTCATCGAGCGCGGCATGGCCGTGCAGGTGGAGCGCGCACGCCTGGAAGCCTCTGCGGGCAACTACCTGGGCGAACTGCGGACGCTGCTGGAGCAGGTCCGTGCCGACATCGGCCACGATCCGGCGGCGGTGTTCCTCACCGGCGGGATGTCGCGCGCCGGTTATCTGCAGGATGCGGTGGCCGCTGCATTCCCGGGCGCGACGCTGGTGCGTGGCAATCCGTCCTTCGGCGTGGTGCATGGGTTGGCGTGGGCGGCGGCTGATTGAATCCGAGGCGCGTCTGGAGCCGTTGGTTTCGCTGGCATGGTGCGGGGGTGTGGGTGGCCCGGACACGCTGCACGTACGTCCCTGTAAGCTCGCAGGCGCCATCCCTGGCGCCTGACGGTCCCGGCCCCCACACCCCCCGCCCCTCGACAGTGCGTCGGTTCCCATGGAAAGCGCCGCCGTTCTGGTTGGATGGAGAGGTGCCGAGCGTGGCTCGGCACTACCGATGGCAGCGCAGAACGTCCAGCGCTTGGCTCTGTACCGCAGATGGCTGCGCCGCCGCAGCCGACCAACGGTCGGCTCACCGGTTTTTGATGGTCGGTGCGCTCCGGCCCTGTGGCGCGCCCGTCCCGAACGTTCCCTGATGACGGTGGCTGGACCAGAGCCTGGGCCCTGGGTTGTGCACTTGAACTTCGACCTTTCGGCCCCAGATAGAGACCTCGGCAGTAGCGGGAAATCCAGGCGGCACAAGGCTTTCCGCCCCATTCCGGGACGGCATTAACAAAACGTTACGCCAAAAGCGCTATCATCTTTCTGCTTCAGTGCGCAACGCGCATGTCATCCCGGGCCTGGTACAGGCCACCGTCCTTCTCGATGCTGCCGCCTTCGGATCCGTCCCGGGCGCCGGGATCGCTTTTACGCTGTGATCCGGCTCGTTCCCAGCGCACCGCCCCTGAGCCGCCAAGAGAGATTCGATTGGGCGAACGCCTGGTTGTACCAGCCCCRGTTTCCGCTGCCGAACCCGACCCCATCGACTGCCGCCGTTGTGACGCGGTGTGTTGCCGGATGTCGGTCACCGTCATGCCCAGCGACGCCGTTCCCGGCTACCTGCTGGACCGCGACGAGGCCGGGCGCACCGTCATGGCGCGCAACGACGAAGGCTGGTGTGCCGCCATCGACCCCTATCACCTGCGCTGCACGATCTATTCGCAGCGTCCCGCCATCTGCCGCCAGTTTGACATGGGCGGCGATGACTGCCGCCATGTGCGGCAGGACTACCGTCGACAACAGCACGACCTGTCGGCGATTTTATCCACGTGTTAACCATGACAGGAGCATCCATGGCCCGTACGCCAAAGACCTCCCCCAAGGCAGGCAACACCGTTCGCGTTGACCGCAAGCAAGGTTCCAGCACCGCAGTCAACAGCGCCAGCATCGCAGCCGACCTGGCCGCGTTCCGCAAGAGTGGTGGCAAGATCGAAGTGCTCGGCAACACCCTGGCACTGAAGAGAGCCGGCTGACCTGCAGCCGTCCGCACCGGCCCTGTGCCGGTGCGGTGGCCGCACTCAACGTCCGCCCAGCCCCACCCGCACATTGCCCGAATGGGCATTGATCGCGATGTCCCCATCGCCACCGCCCAGCTTCGTATCCAGCGTACGGCCCGGCCCATAACGCGGCCGCTCCACCGTACCCGCATCGGACTGGATATCGCCACTGAACGTTTTCACGCTCAGCTGTGCCGACACCGACCGCGGCAACTGCAGCCCGATCGAACCACTCACCGTCTGCAACGTCACCTTCCCGCCCGGCGCCACGCCGGATGCGGCGATGTTCAAGCTGCCCGATACCGCTTCGGCGGCCAGACGCTGTACCCGGCCCGCGTCCACCTTGATGCTGCCCGACACCGTTTCCACCGCCACCTCGCCCGACACCCCGCCAGCGGCCTGCACCGACCCGCTGACTGCGCGCAGGTCCAGGCGTGGCGTCTGCACCTGCGAACGGATCCCGCCGCTGACCGTGCTCAACGTCGTCTCGCCGCTGCGGCCGGCCGCCGACACACTGCCGCTGACCGCATTGGCCTGCAGCCGGCGCAGATCCACATCGGCCACGTCGATGTCCGCGCTCACCGTGCCCAGCTGCACCTCCACCGCACGCGGCACACGCAGTTCCAGCGTGGCCCCGCCGTTGTTGCTGTTGCGCGGATAGACCACTTCCCAACGCACCCGGTTGGTACTGCGGTCCTGCTTGAGGGTCAAGCCGTCGGCCATCGAGCCGCTCAGCGCCACTTCGTTGCGGTCCCAGCCGCGCACGCTGACCTTGCCGGCGATGTTGCTCAGCTCCACCCGACCGCCCGCGCCCAGCGGCGCACGCTCATCGACACGGGTGGCAGCCTGCACCGCCAGCGGCAGCAGCAGGCCCAGGGCGGCGATCAGACGTAGTGATGTGTGCATGGTGTATCTCCTTCAGGATGGCAGGCCAGCGGCGGCCATGACCGCCTGCTGGGTAAGTTCAAGACGCAGCGCATAGGTGCGCTGCAGCTGCGCAAGCAGCGAACGGGAGCGCGGGTTTTCGGCGATCGCCGCGCGGATGTGGTCGGCACTGCTGTCCAGCTCACGCAGCGCCGGTTGCCAATCCCCGCCCACCTGCGCGGCCGGCAACGCGGCCATCGCCTGCTGGTACTCGGCGACCATGGCATCGGCCTGCCGCTGCACCAGCGTGGGTGGCGGCGTCTGCGGTGCCGGCATCGGCACCACCATGACCAGGCCCAATGCCGCAGCCAGACCCAGTCCGATGTGCAGCGGCCAGCGCCGGCGCGGCACGATCGCCGTCACCGATGCGGCCGGCAGTGGTGCAGCGACCGGCAACGGCATGGCCGGCAAGCGCGCGGCGATGCCCTGCCACACCCGCGCTGGCGGCAGGCGTTCGCCCGGCAGTGCGCGCAGCTGCGCCTGCAGTCCGTCGTTGTCGTTGTCGTTGTCGTTGACGTTGTCGATACGGTCGTTCATGCGGTTTCTCCCAAGCGTGCGCGCAACAGTCCACGCGCACGGTGCAACTGAGCCTTCGAGCTGCCCACGGCCATCTGCAGCTGCTCGGCAATCTCATGGTGTTTCCAGCCTTCGATGTCGTGCAGCACCAGCACCGCACGGGCGCGCGGCGGCAGTGTTTCCAGCGCGCGCTCCAGGTCCATGCTGGTGCCCGCGCAACGGTCCACCGAGGCCAACGTGGCCACGCTGTCCCAGCCCGCCTCGCCGGCGTCGCAGGCCTGCTCGACGGAATTGGCCCGCAGTTCCATCAGCGCCGCGTTGACCCCCAGCCGATGCAGCCAAGTGCCCAGGCTGCTGTCGAAACGGAAGCCCGGCAGTGCCTTCCAGGCCTGCAGGAACGCTTCCTGCAACGCATCTTCGGCGCGTGCCGCGTGGCCGCCGCACAACCGCCACAGCACCGCATACATGCGCGGCGAGTGGCGTCGGTAGATGCGTTCATAGGCGGCCATATCACCGCCGACCGCCGCGCGGACCAGGGCGTGGTCGTCGACAGCGTCGGTCGGGGCGCGGGATGCGGGCATGGTGGCGTTGAGCATATCCGTTGGATGCGCGGTCCATCGAAAAGGTTTAAACGGCCCCGGGCGATTTTGTGGTTCTTCGCCCCTATGCGGGACAAGTGGAAGCGTGCGTTGACCTTTCCAGGCGCGGCCGTTGGTGGGTCGGGCGCTGGGCGCCCATGCCCTTGGAGGCGAAATAAAGGGGGAGGGGGCGGCCGCAGGCCGACGCC
>NZ_JBFULC010000018.1:0-60229 GCF_056400525.1 Stenotrophomonas sp. P5_A9 | reverse complement strand
GACACGCCGTGAACCCATCCATGGGGGCTCGGTGTTGCCATCCATGGCAACACACGGTCCCGCCAACCCACCCACCCCACGCCCCGACAGTTGGCTGGTGCGTATGGGAGGGTGGGGCGAAGGCGAATGTGGGCCGGAGTTGGAGTTGGAGTTGGACCAGAGCAAAGGGCCAAGAGCGAAGGGCAAAGGGAAAAGGGAAAAGGGAAAAGGGAAAAGGCAGGAGGTAGGGCCAGGTCCAGAGCCAACGGCCAAGATCAGAGGGCAAAGTGCGGCGCCAATGCCGAGGCCGGGTGCAGAATTTTGTATTCAATCCAGGAAAAGAGGACCCATAACGCAGAACAGGCGCCACCGGGCGCCTGTTCTGCATGCTTTTCTCTCTTCCCAACCGCTAGATGCACATCTCTCTGGGCGAGGGTCCGCCCCCCTTGCCGGGACCGTCGGGCGCCATGGATGGCGCCCGCGAGCCCCCAGGGATGGGTTTACGGCGTGTCCCGGCAAGGGGGGCGGACCCTCGCCGCGCGCAGAGAAAAACGCGCCAACAAACCCTTACTGCAACAACGACCGCAACATCCACGCATACTTCTCGTGCGTCTGCAGGCGCTGGGTCATCAGATCTTCGGTCGGGGCATCGTCGGCGTCGTCGGCCACGTCCAGCACCTTGCGGGCGGTACGGCACACGGCCTCGTTGGCGGTGACCAACTGGCGTACCATCTCACGCCAGTCCGCACTGTCGGTCAGGCCCGGCTCCTCGGCGATCGAGGTCAGGGCGGCGAATTCGCGGTAGGAGCCCGGGGCGTTGAAGCCCAGTGCACGGATACGTTCAGCGACGTCATCCAGGGCCGCCCACTGTTCGGTGTACTGGGTCTCGAACATGGTGTGCAGCGAGTTGAACATCGACCCGGTCACGTTCCAATGGAAATTGTGGGTCTTCAGGTAAAGCGTGAACGCGTCCGCCTGGAAGGCCGACAGTCCATCGGCGATCTTCTTGCGATCGCCCTCCTTGATCCCGATATCGATATTCGGGGCCGACGGGGCCGCCGCGCCGAGCTGCTGCTTGGCCGTCTTGGTTTTTGCCGGGGTCTTGGTCGTCTTCGCCATGGGAGAACTCCTTATGGATGGGATGAATCGGATGGCCTTCACAATAGATCAGACTACCCTTTCAGTAGTAAACAAAAGTTCTAAACGAATCGATTGATGAGCGCTATCGAAAAACCACATGCAGCACGCCTGGCCCAGCAGCAGGCCGCGATCAACGGGGCCATGAGCCGCGACCGCGGTCGTTTGCTGGGGATGCTCTCGCGTTGGCGGGCCAAACCGGGCGATGCGGGTCTGGCGGCGGCGTTCGAGCAGGCCTTGCAGGCGTCGGTGCAGCGCCGTGAAGCGCGTGCGCGGAATCTGCCGGCCATCACTCTGGACGAGCAACTGCCGATTGCGCGTGAAGCCGAGGCGATCACCGCGCTGATCCGCGCGCACCAGGTCGTGGTGATCGCCGGCGAGACCGGCTCGGGCAAGACCACCCAGCTGCCCAAACTGTGCCTGGCCGCCGGTCGCGGCGTGGCCGGCATGATCGGCTGCACCCAGCCGCGACGGATTGCCGCACGCGCCGTGGCGACGCGTGTGGCGCAGGAACTGAAATCCGAACTGGGCACCACCGTGGGGTACCAGGTGCGCTTCACCGACCGCGTCGGCGATGACACCCGCATCAAGTTCATGACCGACGGCATCCTGCTGGCCGAGATCAGCAGTGACCGCTGGCTCTCGCAGTACGACACGATCATCGTCGACGAAGCGCACGAGCGCAGCCTCAACATCGACTTCCTGCTCGGCTACCTCAAGCAACTGCTGCACAAGCGCCCGGACCTGAAGCTGATCGTCACCTCGGCGACCATCGACACCTCGCGTTTCGCCGAACACTTCAACGATGCCCCGGTGATCAGCGTCGAAGGCCGGACCTTCCCGGTGGACGTGCGCTATCGCCCGCTGGAAGGCGAAGGCGGCGGCGACGCGGACGGCGGTCGTGATGGCGAACGCACCGTCAATGAGGCCATCGTGGCGGCGGTGGATGAAATCACCCGGATCGATCCGCGGGGCGACATCCTGCTGTTCTTCCCCGGCGAGCGTGAGATCCGCGACGCCCACCAGGCGCTGGAACGGCGCAAGTACCGCGAGACCGAAGTGCTGCCGCTGTATGCGCGGCTGTCGGTCAAGGACCAGGACGAGGTGTTCAACCCGGGCGGCAAGCGTCGCATCGTGCTGGCCACGAACGTGGCAGAAACCTCGCTGACCGTGCCGCGCATCCGCTACGTGGTCGATCCGGGCCTGGCCCGCATCAAACGCTACAGCCCGCGGCAGAAGCTGGACCGGCTGCATATCGAAGCGGTATCCCAGGCCAGCGCCAACCAGCGCAAGGGCCGCTGCGGACGTGTTTCCGAAGGCATCTGCTACCGCCTGTATTCGGAGGCGGATTTCCAGTCGCGGGCGGAGTTCACCGATCCGGAAATCCGCCGCTCCAGCCTGTCCGGGGTGATCCTGCGCATGCTGCAGCTCGGCCTGGGCCAGATCGAGGATTTCCCGTTCCTGGAAGCGCCCGACGAGCGTGCCATTGCCGATGGCTGGCAGCAGCTGGGCGAGCTGGGCGCGGTGGATGCCGAGCGCCGCCTGACCCCGGTGGGCCGCCAGATGGCGCGGCTGCCGGTGGACGTCAAGCTGGCGCGCATGCTGGTGGCCGCGCAGGCGCAGGGCTGCCTGCGGCCGATGCTGGTGATTGCCTCGTTCCTGGGCATCCAGGACCCGCGCGAGCGCCCGCCGGAGGCCCGGGGCGCGGCCGATGCGGCGCACGCGTTGTTTGCCGACGGGCGCTCGGAGTTCGTTGGGGTGCTGCGGCTGTGGGATGGCTATCGCCAGGCCCACGAGGACCTCACCCAATCCAAGCTGCGCGGCTGGTGCGAACGGCATTTCCTCGGCTTCCTGCGCATGCGCGAATGGCGCGAGCTGCATCGCCAGCTGCGCGTGCTGTGCGAGGAGCTGGGCTGGACCGAAGAACCCGCCGCGACCGCGCTGGAACCGCTGCTGGCCGGCTCGACCGCGCCGGCCCCGGCGCGCGATGACGAGGCCAAGGTCAAGGCGACCCGGGGGCAGCAGCATCGCGCCGCGCGCCTGGCCCGCGAAGGCAAAAGCGAGCCGCCGGCCGCGCCGGCGCCCGCCACGGCGGCGGCGGTCGAACCCCGAGAGGCGCGCGGTGGCTTCAGCGACAAAGTGCGCGCCGCCGCCTACCAGACCCTGCATCGCGCGCTGATTGCCGGCCTGCCCACGCAGATCGGCCACCGCAGCGACAAAGGCGATTTCCTCGCCCCGCGCCAGCGCCGCTTCCTGCCGTTCCCTGGATCGGTACTGGCCAAGCGGCCGCCGCCGTGGCTGCTGACCGCCACGCTGCTGGACACCCAGAAAATCTGGGGCCTGACCAATGCCGCGATCGAGCCGGACTGGGTGATCGCCGAGTTGCCGCACCTGCTGCTGCGCAAGCACTTCGACCCGCACTGGTCGCGTGCCCAGGGCCAGGTACTGGCCTCGGAGCAGATCAGTCTGTTCGGGCTGGTGCTGGCACCGAAGAAACCGGTGCACTACGGCCGCATCGCGCCCGGCGAAGCGCACGACATCTTCGTGCGGCAGGGCCTGGTCACCGGCGAGATCAACACCCGTGCCAGCGTCATCGCCGACAACCTCAAGGTGCTCGCACAGGCCCACGAGGAGGAAGCCAAGCTGCGCCGCGCCGGCATCGTCGCCGACGAAGGTTGGCAGGCGCGCTGGTACCTGGACCGGGTGCCGTCGGAGATCCACTCGGCCACCGCGCTGGATACCTGGTGGAAGGGCCTGGCCCCGGAAAAACGCCGCGCACTTGCCTGGTCGCTGGCCGACCTGCTGCCGGGCGAAGGCAGCGATGCCGAACGCTATCCCAAGTACCTGCCGCTGGGCGACGCACGCCTGGCGCTGCACTACCGTTTCGAGCCGGGCAGCGAGGACGACGGCGTCAGCCTGGACGTGCCCCTGCACCTGCTCAATGCGCTGGATGCGGCGCGGCTGTCGTGGCTGGCGCCCGGCTTTGTTGCCGACAAGGCCTCGGCACTGATCCGCAGCCTGCCCAAGGCGATGCGTCGCAACTACGTGCCGGCACCGGACTTCGGCCGGGCGTTTGCAGAGGCGTTCCCGGACCCGAGCGCCGATGACATCCGTGGCGAACTGGCGCGCTTCCTGTCGCGCGCCACCGGTGCACAGGTGGCCGCGACCGATTTCGATGACGCCGCGCTGGACGCCCACCTGCGCATGAACCTGCGCCTGTTCGATGCCAACGGCACGCTGCTGGCCAGTTCGCGCGACCTCGACGCCTTGCGTGCACGCTTCGGCGGGCAGGCCGGCGAGGCCTTCGCCGCCCGTGCCGGACGCGCGCTGGCCGTGGCAGGGCTGCGCGATTTTCCGACCACGCCGATCCCGCTGCAGGTGCCTGGCGAAGCCGGCGTGCCGGCCTATCCGGCGCTGGTGGACGAAGGCGAGACGGCTGCGCTGCGGATCTTCGCCGACCCTGCCGAAGCGGCCGAACGGCATCCACTGGGCGTGCGCCGCCTGCTTGAAATCGCGTTGGCCGACAAGGCCAAGCAGGCGCGCAAGCAGTTGCCGGTGCCGCCCAAGACGGGCCTGCTGTACGCGGCGATCGAATCGCAGGAACGCCTGCGCGGCGATCTGGTCGATGCGGCGATGAACGCGATGCTGGCCGACGGCCTGGGCGATATCCGCGATCCGGCGACGTTCGCCCATCGCCGCGACGTGGCCGGCAAGGGCCTGTTCGGCGAGGCGATGGCGCGGCTGAAACTGGCCGAGAACATCCTGGCCCACGTGGCCGAACTCAAGCCCTCGCTGCAATCGACCCTGATGGGCTGGGCACGCGGCAACCTGGACGACCTGGAGCAGCAGTTGGCGGCGCTGGTACATCCCGGTTTCCTGCGCGATACCCCGGCCGATGCCCTGGCGCAGTACCCGCGCTACCTGCGCGCGATGATCCTGCGCAGCGAGCGTGCCAAGCGCGATCCGCCGCGCGACCAGGCGCGCATGCTGGAATTGCGACCGTTCCTGGATGCGCTGGCCGAGGGTGAGGCACGCGGGTTGCGCCAGCGCCCGCAATGGCAGGCACTGCGCTGGGACCTGGAAGAATTGCGGGTCTCGCTGTTCGCGCAGGAACTGGGCGCGAAAACCGGTGTGTCGGCCAAGAAGCTGGCCCAGCGCGTGACCGCGTTGCGCCAGGCCTGAACCGGCCATGCCCCGTGCCGTAGGGCACGGGGCAACGGGTCGGTCCACCGGCTTACTTGATCCGGCGCACCTTGGCGCGGATGTTCACCCCGTCCACGCGCATGTACCAGACCCCGGCCACGCCCGGGGTGATCGCGACCGCGGCGTCGGTCTTGCGCCCGCCCGACAGGGTCGTGTCGTCGGTCTGCTCCCATTCCTGCGCGTTGGCGAACACGTACTTGCGGCCCTTGCCAAAGCCGCGGAACTCGCCGGGCAGGGTGGTGGCGATTGGTTCCTTGCTGCCGAAGTCGAAGAAGCCGCGGTTCTTGACGATCACTTCCTGGCGGCCTTCTTCGCGCGCCTGTTCGCGGACCTGTTCGCGCACCTCGGCGGTGGCCGCAGCAACCTTGCCCTGCAGCCAGCCATTGAGGGCGGCCAGTTCGGTCGGGCTGAGCTTGTCGAGCCCGGCGGCCTTGAATTCGGCCGGCGACATCTGCTGCTGCAGGTCGCCCTCGACCACGCGCTGTGCCAGCGCGGGGCCGGTCATGCTCAACAGGACGGCCGCACTGGCCAACAAGCGTAGACGGGAAAAGCGCATGGCAGGTCTCCGGTGGTTTGCCGCAGTGTAGGGCCAGCGGCGGCGTTAGGGGACGGGCGGCATGAGCTCATGCGCGGGGATACGCGCGTTTTGATTGTCCGCAGGCGGTCGCGGCGCTAGTGTAGATGCCTCTGTCTTGCCTGCATGATGCTGTGAACCGCGCTTCTGTCCCCGGCCTGGATGCCTTGTTGAACCGACCCTCGGCGGCGTTGCTGCCGCCTGCGCTGCGCGAGGCGCTGCTGCAGCGCTGGCAGCTGCCCGAGGCCGACCCACAGATGCACGCCAGCTGGTCGGTGCTGGCCGATACGCTGGACGCGCTGGCGCTGTTGTCGGCCGATGAGAGTGCCTTGCTGGCCGCGCTGCTGTTCGACCTGCCGTGGCTGCGTGCCGGCCTGGACGCCCTGCCGCTGGGGCCGTTGAAACCGGCCGTGGTCGGCCTGCTGGAAGGCCAGGACGCGGCAGATCAGGTCTGGGCGCTGCACGCCGGGCGCGATGCCGGGCGCAACAGCGAAGGCCTGCGCCGGCTGCTGCTGTCGATCATCCAGGACCTGCGGGTGGTGCCGGTGCTGCTGGCCCGGCAGTTGGCGCGCATGCGCGGTGCCGACCGCCAGCCTGAAGAAGAGCGCCGCGCGCTGGCCCAGCTGACCCGCGACATCCACGCCCCGCTGGCCAATCGGCTGGGCATCTGGCAGTTGAAATGGGAACTGGAAGACCTGGCCTTCCGTCACCTGGAACCGGAGACCTACCGGCGCATCGCGCGCGAAGTGGACGAGACCCGGCTGGCGCGCGAGCGCTACGTGGAAACGGTCAAGAAGGTGCTCTCGCGCGAGTTGCTGGCGCAGGGCATCAGCGCCGAGGTCAGTGGCCGCCCGAAGCACATCTACAGCATCTGGCGGAAGATGCAGAAAAAGAAGCTGGCCTTCGAACAGCTCTACGACATCCGTGCGGTGCGGGTCATGGTGCAGGACGTGGCCGCCTGCTACGCGGCGCTGGGCGTGGTGCATTCGCTGTGGGCGCCGGTGCCCAGCGAGTTCGACGATTACATCGCCCGCCCCAAGGCGAATGACTACCGGTCGCTGCACACTGCGGTGATCGGCCCGGAAGGCCGCACCATCGAAGTGCAGATCCGCAGCCACGACATGCACGCCCAGGCCRAACTCGGCGTGGCCGCGCATTGGCGCTACAAGGAAGGCAGCAAGGGCGCTGAAAAGGCCTTTGACCGGAAGATCACCTGGATGCGCCAGCTGCTGGAGCATTCCCAGGACGGCCAGGCCGGTGAGCTGGCCGGCGCGCTGGATGCGGAGCTGACCGAGGACCGGGTCTACGCACTGAGTCCCAAGGACGAGGTGATGGACCTGCCGCAGGGCGCCACCCCGCTGGATTTCGCCTACCACGTACACACCATGGTCGGGCACCGCTGCCGTGGCGCCAAGGTCAACGGCCGCATCGTGCCGCTGACCTACCGGCTGCGCAGCGGCGACCGCGTGGAGATCCTGACCGGCAAGGAGGCCGATCCGCGTCGCGACTGGCTGCTGGTTTCCAACGGATACCTGGCCAGCAACCGTTCGCGTGAAAAGGTGCGTGGCTGGTTCCACAAGCTCGACCGCGCACGCAACGTGCAGGCCGGGCGCGACCTGCTCGACCGCGAGCTCAAGCGCCTCGGCCTGCAACATGCCGATCTGGCCATCGCGGCCAAGAAATTCCATGCCGACAGCGTCGATGACCTGTATATCCAGGTCGCGCTGGGCGACACCGGACCCAACCAGGTCAGCCGCGCGCTGCTCGAGGCCGAGCGTGCGGCCAGCCAGCCGGCCGCACCGGCGCTGCCCCGGCCGACCGCGCGCCGCGACAGCCTGGGTAAATCCAAGTTCACCGTGCAGGGGGTGGGCAACCTGCTGGTGCAGCTGGCGCGCTGCTGCCAGCCGGTGGCCGGCGAACCGATCGTCGGCTACCTCACCCGCGCCCGTGGGGTCACCGTGCACCGCACCGACTGTGCCGCACTGGCGCGGCTGTCGGCCACCAGCCCGCAGCGGATCCTGCCGGTGGAGTGGGGCCAGGCCGGCAGTGGCTATGAAGTGGATGTGGTGGTCGATGCGGTCGATCGGCGCTGGCTGCTCAAGGACATTACCAACCTGATCGCGCAGGAAGATGCCTACGTCCTGGATATCCACAGCGACAACGTGCGCAACAGTGGCCGCGCGCACCTGCGGCTGCGGCTCAAGGTCAGCGACTACGGCCAGCTCTCCACCTTGCTGGGCAAGCTGGATGCTCTGCCCGGGGTGAGCGAAGCGCGACGTCTAGGCTGACCTCACGTGGCCCACGCTAGGCTCAGGGAATGAGCCACCCCCCTGACCACGAAGACGCCGCGCATGCCGCGCTGCGCAGGGTGCGCCGTGAGGGCCGCTGGTGGTGGCTGCAGGCGCGCCATGCGCGGCGTGTCTGGCGTTGGGTGCTGCCGATCGCCGCGCTGGTGTTCATCGCCCTGGTGATGCTGCGCGGCCCACTGGCCAACTGGTTCTGGAACGAGCCACAGATCGAACAGCTGCTCGATCAGGGCGACCGCGCGCTGGCTGCTGGCCGCCTGAGTGCAGACGATGGCAGCGGCGCGCGCGAGTTGTACCAGGCCGCGCTGGCGCTGGATGGCGACCGCAGCCAAGCCCGTACCGGGTTGGCGCGGACCGCGCAGGCGGCGTTGCAGCAGGGGCGCGAGGCACTCGACCGCGGCGATATCGAGGCGGCGCAACGTGGACTTGCGTTGGCGCGCGCGCTGCAGGTGCCGCAGCGCGATGCCGCGCAGCTCGCGCAACGATTGGCCCAGCGTGGCACCGCCCATGCCGGCATCGCGGTGCTTCTGGGGCGTGCCGAGGCGGCCTTGCAGGCCCAGCGCCTGGACGGGGATCTGGACAGCGCATTGCCGCTGTTCCAGCAGGTGCTGGCGGTAGCGCCAAACCAGCTGCGTGCGCTCGAGGGCCGCGAGGATGCCTTGTCTGATCTGTTGCAGCAGGCACGCGATGCCTGCGGGCGCGGCGATCTGGCGCGGGCGTCGGCGCTGCTGGGCAGCGCGCGCGGCTACGACCCGGGGCATGTTGATCTGCCGGTCACCCAGGAAGCGCTGAACAATGCCCTTGAAGCACGCCTGCGGCAGGCGAACCAGGCACTGCGGCGGCAGCGCTGGGACAGTGCTGCGGCCGACTTCCAGACAGTACTGGCGGCCGCGCCGGAGGACCCGGTGGCGCGGCAGGGCCTGCAGCACGTGATCGACGCGCAATTGGCCAACGCCACCCGGCTGGCGGGCGACTTCCGCTTCGAACAGGCCGACCGCGCGCTCGCCGCGGCGCAGGCGCTGGGGGCAACCGAGCGTGCGCTGGGCGCGGCCCGACAGGTGCTGGCGCAGGCACGCCAGGCCGCGCAGGCACTGAAGACGCCGGGGGCGCCGCGCGCACAGCGCGAGCGGCGTCTGCGCGCGCTGCTGGCGCGGATCGTGGACGCCGAAGCGCGGGGGCAGTTCCTGTCGCCACCCGGCGGGAGTGCGTATGACGCGCTGCGTGAGGCGCAGGCGCTGGCCGCCTATGACCCGCGCGTGCGCGCGGCGGCGCAGCGGCTGTTGCCGGCCAGCCGCAGCTGCTTCGAAGATCGCCTGCGCGAAAACCGGGTGCAGGCGGCGGGCGCTTGCCTGGAGGCCTGGCAGACATTGTCACCGGGCGAGGCCACGCTGTCGGCGGCACGTCGCCGCCTGGCCCAGCGTTGGTTGGCGATCGGCAGCGAGCGGCTTGGCGCGGGCGACCTGGCGTTCGCGCAACAGGCATTGGCGCAGGCGCGGCACTGGCAGCCGGACCTGGCCGAACTGGGCGAGTTCGAGCAGCGCCTGCGCGATGCGGGCGGCCCGGGTTGAGGCCTCAGTCCAGGAATACCCGCTGCACGGTGTCGCGTGCGGTTTCCAGCGAGAAATGCGCGGCCACGTTGTGTCGCCCCGCACTCGACAGGCGTTGCCACAGCGCCGGGTCCTGGTACAGGCGCACCACTGCGGCGGCGAACGCGGCGGCATCGTCGGCCACCAGCACATCCTCGCCGTCATGCAGGTGCATGCCCTCGACCGCGCAGGTGGTGGCGACCACCGGCTGGCCGTGGGCCATGCTCAGGTTGATCTTGCCCTTGACCCCGGCGCCGAAGCGCAGCGGCGCCACCGCGATCCGGACCTGGTCCATGTAGGGCGTCACCACCGGCACGAAACCATGGATTTCGACGCCCGGCTGGGTGGCCGCCAGCGTCCGCAGCGCATCGGGAACATCGGCGCCGATGCAGTGGAAGCGGATCTGTGGCAACTGCGCGCGGATCAACCCGAATACCTCGCCGATGAACCAGTGCATGGCATCCACGTTCGGTGGATGGCGGAAGCCGCCGACGAACACCAGGTCCTGGCGGTCGGCCCAGTCGCCGCCGCCGGGCGCGACTTCGTGCAGGTTGGAGATCAGTTCCACTTCCAGGCCCGGCGCGTCGGTCTTCAACTGCTCGCGTTCGGCCGCGCTGACCAGCACGGTGACATCGCTGGCGGCCATCACCGCCAGTTCGCGCGCGCGGGTGCGCTCGGCATCGCGCAGCAGCCCGGCGTTGCCGGCCAGTTCGGCGCCACGGCGTTCGCGCAGGTAGTGCAGGTCCACGGTATCGAACACGGTGCGGGCCTGGGGCGCGTAGCTGCGCAGCAGCGGCAGGCATTCGCTGGCCACATGGTGGCGCACCATCATCACCACCGCAAAGCGCGGCCCGTGTTCGCGCAGCCACGGCCCGATGCCCTGCAGGAACGGCGCATACCAGACCTCCACGCCCAGCCGCTGCAGCGCCTCGGTGGGGGCGCCGGCATGTTCGCGGCGGGTCGGGACGAACACCACGTGGGCGCCGCCGTCGATCAGCATGCGAATCAGGTTGTACTGGCGCAGCGAGCCGGAATCGCGGTCGGGCTGCGGCACCGCTTCGTCCAGGATCAGGACCTGGCGCTGTCGGCGATGCAGCAGCGCGGGCGAGGGCACGCTGCCGACCGGCGGCTGGGCAAGCAGCGCCTGCGCCCATTTGTCGGCGAAGACGCTGCGGTTGCGCACCTGGTAGGCCTTGACCCCGCTGCCGGTGTCGGTGCCGTTGCTGGTGCCTTCGTCATGCACCAGGCGGCTGGCCGGCTGCACCAGCACGCGCAGGCCGGCGGCGCGCACGCCGAAGGCCAGGTCGGTGTCTTCGTAATAGGCCGGGCGGTAGCGGGTGTCCAGGCCGCCCAGCTGGTCCCACAACGCACGCGGGATCATCAGCGCCGCACCGGAGCAGTAATCGGCATCGCGCAGGGCGGTGTAGCGGGGATCTTCGGCCGATTCGAAGCGGCCGTAACTCCAGCCGCTGCCATCCTGGAAGACCACGCCGCCCGATTCCTGCAGACGACCGTCCGGATACAGCAACTGCGCGCCGACCAGGCCGGCCTGCGGCACCTGCACGAATGTGGCCAGCAACGCATCCAGCCAGCCCGGCTGCGGCACGGTGTCGTTGTTGAGCAGCACCACATAGCGGCCGCGCGAACGCGCCACGCCGTCATTGCACGCCTCGATGAAGCCGCCGTTGCGCTCGCGGACCTCGTAACGGAGCCCGTGGATCTGGCGCATCCATTCAGCGGTCTGGTCGCTGCTGCCGTCATCCACCACCAGGATTTCGCAGGCCGCGTGCGGCGGGTGCGCGGCCAGGGCGCGCAGGCAGGCCAGGGTGTGCGCGGCCTGGTTGTAGACCGGGATGATGATGCTGACCACCGGTGCGTGGCTTTCGGGCACGCTGAACGGCGCGAAGGGCAGGGCGGCGGGCTGGTACAGCGGCGCGCGGCGCGGCGGCGGCAGTGCCTGGGTATGCACGCGGATGCGCTGCCAGGTGGCGCGCCAGCCCCGGGTACGCAGGCTGGCCAGACTGCGGTGGAACAGACCGAGCATGCGGTTCAGGAAATAGCGTGCATCGGCCAAGGACATCGACATCCCGTTGCAACTCCAGCTTAAGCGGGGGAACCCGGGAGAACGCGCCGCTCGCGGTGGCTGCGTTAGACTCGCCGGAATTCATATTCTCGCATCCCCGTGCCCCGACGCTACGATTCCGACGACATCGACGAGTTCGAAGACGACACCGAAAGCCGCGGCCCGCTGTGGCGGCGACGGTTGATCACCTGGGGCATGGCGGCGTTCGCGCTGGCACTGGGGTTCCTCATTCCCTATACGGTGTACCTGAACAAACAGGTCACCCAGCGCTTCGGCGAGCTGCGTTGGCAGATCCCTACCCGCGTCTACGCCCGCCCGCTGGCGCTGGCACCGGGCGTGGCGATGGATGCGGCCACGCTCAAGACCGAGCTGGCCGCGGCGGCCTACCGCGATGACGGCACCGGCAAGTCCGCGGCAACCTACAGCCAGGAAGGCGGCCGCTTCGTCATTGCCAGCCGTGGCTACAACGATGTCGATGGCCGGGTCGCCCCGCGCCGCGTGGAGTTGAGCCTGTCCGGTGGCGAAATCGCCTCGCTGCGCGATGCCGACAGCCGCAAGGCGATCAAGGCCGCGCGGCTGGATCCGGCGCGGATCGCCACGCTGTACGGGCAAAAGCAGGAAGAACGCCGGCTGGTGCGCATCGAGGACACCCCCGAACTGCTGGTCACCGGCCTGCAGGCGGTGGAAGACAAGGACTTCAACCGCCACCACGGCATCGACCTCAGCGGCATCGCCCGCGCGATCTGGGTGACCCTCCGTTCCGGCGGCCAGAGCCGCCAGGGCGCGTCGACCCTGACCCAGCAGCTGGCGCGCAGCGGCCTGCTCGGGATCGGCAAAGAGCAGACGGTCACCCGCAAGTTCAACGAGGTGCTGTACGCGCTGATCATGGAAGCGCGCTACGACAAGCGCACCATCCTGGAGGCCTACCTCAACCAGGTCTACCTCGGCCAGCGCGGCAGCCAGGCGATCCACGGCATGTCCTCGGGCGCCGAGTTCTGGTTCGGCCGCGATCTGTCTTCGCTCAACACCGAGCACGTCGCGCTGCTGATCGGGCTGGTCAAGGGTCCGTCCTACTACGACCCGCGCCGCAATCCCGAGCGCGCGCTGGACCGGCGCAACTTCGTGTTGGGCAAGCTGCACGAAAGCCAGTTGATCGATGACGGCGAGTACCAGCGTGCGCTGAAGGCGCCGCTGGGCGTGCCCAAGACCCCGGGGCTGATCGCCGCCAACCGTTTCCCGGCCTATGTGGACCTGGTGCGTCGCCAGCTCGGCCACGACTATCCCGAATCGGTGCTGCAGGGCGCCGGCCTGAGCGTGATGACCGGCATGGCGCCGTCGGCGCAGGCCTACGCGGAAGGTGCGGTCACCAAGACCATCAAATCGCTGGAGAGCAAGAAGCGCCCCGAGCTGCAGGCGGGTATGGTGCTCACCGACGTGCACAACGGCGATGTACTGGCCGTGGTCGGCAGCCGCGACGTGTCCGAACCGGGCTTCAACCGCGCCATCGAGGCGCAGCGGCCGGTCGGTTCGCTGCTCAAGCCATTCGTGTACCTGCTTGCCCTGGCCCAGCCGGACCGCTATTCGCTGGCTACCTGGGTGGACGATTCGCCGGTGACGGTGCAACTGGGACGCGGCCGCAACTGGTCCCCCGGCAACGCCGACAACCGCAGCCACGGCACGGTGCGCCTGATCGATGCGCTGGCCCATTCCTACAACCAGGCCACGGTCCGGGTGGGCATGCAGGTCGGCCCGGAGCGGGTGACCCAGCTGATCCACGTACTGGCCGGGCTCAAGGCCGACCCCAACCCGGCGGTGATCCTCGGTTCCACCGACCAGAGCCCGTATGCGATGGCCCAGCTGTATCAGTTCCTGGCCTCCGGCGGCGAGATCCAGCCGCTGCATGCGGTGCGCGGCGTGCTCGACCCGCAGGGCAAGCTGATGAAGCGTTATGACAAGACGCCTGCGCCGGCCCAGGAAGGCGACTCGATTGCCGCCAACCTGATCAGCATCGGCCTGCAGCAGGTGGTGGCCAGCGGGACCGCGCAGCGTCTGAACGCCGACGGCCTCGGCCGCCTGCAGCCGGCCGGCAAGACCGGCACCACCAACGACGGCCGCGACAGCTGGTATGCCGGCTACACCGGCGACCACCTGGCGGTGATCTGGATGGGCAACGACCAGAACGAACAGGCCGGGCTGTATGGCGCCACCGGTTCGATGCGGGTGTGGTCGGGCATATTCCAGCGCCTGCCCAGCGCGCCGTTGAAAGTCAGCAGCAAGGGCCTGGACTGGCAGTACGTGGATGCCAGCGGCACCGGCAGCACCGATGAAACCTGCCCCGGCGCGCGTCGCTTCCCGTTCGTGGTCGGCTACGCGCCGGCGTATGCGCCGTGCACGGCCCCGACCGCCGTGCCGGAAGGCGAGGGCGGTGAAGCCACTGGCGAAGGCGGTGGCTGGCGCAGCTGGTTCGGGCTGGACAAGAAGCCCGAGCCTGCCGCCGAGCCGGCCCCGGCCGCTGCAACCCCTTCCCCAGCGCGATGATTCCGGAACGAGGCCGGCCCGCATGACTCACCGTACCCTGATCCGGTCCGCATCCCTGCTCACTCTGAGCTTGGCGCTGACTGCCTGCGTCACCCCGACCGCGCCGGTGAAGGCGCCGGTGGACACCACGACGCCTGCCCAGCGCATGGCGGCGGTGGACGCGGTGGCCGCCGGTGCCGACGAAAAGGAACTGGCGATACAGCCGCTGCGCGATGCCGAGATCGAAGACCTGCGCATGACCGCGCAGGCCCGGCGTCAGGCCAACGACCTGGCCGGCGCAGCCGATGCATTGAACCAGGCGCTGCTGATCTCCGAAGGCGATCCGTCGATCCTGCAGGAACGTGCCGAGATCGCGCTGCTGCAGGGCGACTGGGCGCGCGCGGAAACCCTGGCGCGCAAAGCGGTCGAGCTGGGCTCCAAGACCGGCCCACTGTGCCGCCGTCACTGGGCCACCATCGAGCAGTCGCGGCTGGCCCGTGGCGAAAAGGAAAACGCGGTCTCCGCGCACGCGCAGCTGGAAGGTTGCACGGTGCCCGGGATCAAGCGCTATTGATGTAGTGCCGGCCGCTGGCCGGCACTAACATTCCTTCATGTCCCGCCTTGCCCATGCCAGCAGCGAAGCCCTCAGCGAGGGCGGTACGCTCGCCAGCCAGCTGGATGCCTTCGTCGCACGCCCGGCGCAGCTGCGCCTGACCGTGGCCATCGCCGAGGCCTTCGACCAGCGCGATGTGCTGCTGGCCGAGGCCGGGACCGGCACCGGCAAGACCTACGCCTACCTGGTGCCGGCGCTGCTGTCCGGGCTGAAAATCATCATTTCCACCGGCACCCGCGCGCTGCAGGACCAGCTCTACCATCGTGACCTGCCACGGGTGCGTGCCGCGCTCGGCGTCGGCCACAGCAGCGCCCTGCTCAAGGGCCGCGCCAACTATTTGTGCCGTTACCGGCTGCAGCAGGCGCGCGGTGAGCCCCGCTTCGTGTCGCCCGAACAGGTCGCGCAGTTCCAGCGCATTCTGGCCTGGTCGGGGCGCACCCGTTTTGGCGACATGGCCGAGCTGGACGCGCTGCCGGAAGATTCCCCGCTGTACCCGATGGTGACCTCCACCGTCGACAACTGCCTGGGCACCGAGTGCCCGTTCTGGGACGACTGCTTCGTGGTGCAGGCGCGCCAGCGTGCACAGGCGGCCGACGTGGTGGTGGTCAACCACCACCTGCTGCTGGCCGACCTGGCGCTCAAGCAGGAGGGCTTCGGCGAGATCCTGCCCGGCGCGCAGGCGTTCGTGATCGACGAAGCGCACCAGCTGCCCGAGCTTGCCGCCAACTTCTTCGGTGAAAGCTTCGGCATGCGCCCGTGGCAGGAACTGGCGCGCGACTGCCTGGCCGAAAGCCGCAGCGTGGCCGGCGCGCAGGCCGCGCTGCAGGTGCCGGCCGCAGCGCTGGAACAGATCCTGCGCGACCTGCGCACCGCCATGGACGGGTTGCCCCCGCGTGGCACCCAGTGGCGCGCACTGACCGTGCCGCAGGTGCGCGACGGCTTCGATGCGGCGATGAGCGCGCTGGTGAACCTGCGCGATGCACTGGTCGGCGTACGCGAGGCCTCGCCCGGACTGGATGCCTGCCACGCCCGGGCGCTGGAAGCGGTGTCGCGGCTGTCGCGCTGGCTGGGCGACGACGCGCCGATGCTGGATTTCGATACCGACCCCGAGCACGCGCCGGCGCCGGCGGAAGTGTTGTGGTACGAACTGACCCCGCGTGGTTTCCGTTGCCAGCGTACGCCGATGGATGTGTCCGGTCCGTTGCGCGAGCATCGCCAACGCTCGATGGCGGCGTGGATATTCACCTCGGCCACGCTGACCGTGGACGGCGGCTTCGAGCATATTTCCCAGCGGCTGGGCCTGGACGATCCGGTCACGCTGCTGCAGCCCAGCCCGTTCGACTGGGCCACCCAGGCGCTGTGCTACCTGCCCACCGATCTGCCCGATCCGGCCGCGCGCGGCTTCGGCACCGCGCTGATCCGCGCGCTCACGCCGGTGCTGGACGCTTCGCACGGACGCGCCTTCCTGTTGTTCGCCTCGCACCGCGCGTTGCGCGAGGCGGCCGAGGCATTGCGCGATGCGCCCTGGCCGTTGTTCGTGCAGGGCGAGGCGCCGCGCGCGACGCTGCTGCAGCGGTTCCGCGAATCGGGCAACGGCGTGCTGCTGGGCTCGGCCAGTTTCCGCGAAGGCGTGGACGTGGTCGGCGACGCGCTCAGCGTGGTGGTAATCGACAAGCTGCCGTTCGCCGCGCCGGACGATCCGGTCTTCGAGGCCCGGCTGGACGCGATCCGCCGCGATGGCGGCAACCCGTTCCGCGACGAACAGCTGCCGCAGGCGGTGATCGCGCTCAAGCAGGGCGTGGGCCGGCTGATCCGCAGCGAGACTGACCGGGGCGTGCTGGTGCTGTGCGACCCGCGCCTGCTCAGCCGCGGCTACGGCCGGATCTTCCTGGATTCGCTGCCGCCGTTCCGGCGCACCCGTTCTCTGGACGATGTGCGCGGCTTCTTTGCGCCACAATGGCTGCCTGCCGACCTGCCGTCGCCGCCGGTTTCTGCGGCGCCCCCGTCCGTTGCCCCCGTGCTGCCCGCTGCACCTGATGAATTCCCCACTTCCCTGTTCTGACCGCCATGAAACTGCTCGCCTTTGAAACCGCCACCGAAGCCTGCTCCGTTGCCCTGTATGTGGATGGGCAGGTGCTGGAGCGGTTCGAGATCGCCCCGCGCCGGCATGCCGAACTGAGCCTGCCGTGGGCCGAAGCGCTGCTGGCCGAGGCCGGGGTGGCGCGTTCGCAGCTGGATGCGATCGCGCTGGGGCGTGGACCGGGCGCGTTCACCGGCGTGCGCCTGGCAATCGCCATTGCCCAGGGCATTGCGCTGGCGCTGGACCGCCCGCTGGTTCCGGTCTCCACGCTGCAGGTGCTGGCACTGCGCGCGCCGGCCGATGCCGACCACGTGCTGAGCAGCATCGATGCGCGCATGGGTGAGGTGTACGTGGCCCGGCAGGTACGGGTGGACGGCCAGTGGCAGTTGCAGGGCGAAGAGACGGTGTGCGCGCCGGAGGCGGTGGTATTGCCCGATGGCACGCGCTGGTTCGGCGTGGGCACCGGCTTCGGTGCGGCCGAGGATGTGTTGGCCCGCCGCCTGGGCGATCAGCTCGACGGCGTGGATGCCCAGGCGCTGCCGCGAGCGTCGGATGTGCTGGCGCTGGCGGTGCCGGCGTTCGCGCGCGGGGAGGGCATGGCCCCCGAACGGGTTGAGCCGGCGTACCTGCGCGACAACGTCGCCTTGACCCTGGTCGAGCAGCAGGCGGCGCGGGCGGCGAAGCAGGCGTCCTAGGAAGGCGCCAGCCACGCATGGCGTGGCTCTACCGGGGCGATCATCCAAGGGGCGAGGGCCGGCAAACGGGCGGTAGCGCCACGCCATGCGTGGCTGTACGGTCCGGCGATGCTGACGATCAGCGGTCGTCGCGCAGCGTGCCGCCGGGCAGGAACGCCCAGGTGCGGGTGACCTGCAGGATCTCCACGCCGTCCTCGGTCTTGGGCAGGGGCGGGAACGGCTGGGCCAGGCGAATCACCCGCAGGGCCGCTTCATCCAGCAGCGGGGTGCCGCTGCTGCGCAGGATGCGGGCGCTTTCCACGCTGCCATCGCGGCGCACCCCGACGGTAATCACTACCTGCCCACCCAGCCGACGCTGACGCGCCTCATCGGGGTAGTTCAGGTTGCCCACGCGCTCGGCGCGGTCGACCCAGGCACGCAGGTAATTGGCGTAGGCGTATTCCCGGGTGCTGGCCGAGACGAACTTGCGGTTCGGGCGCTTGGCGTACTGCGCCGAGCGCAGGTGCACCTCGGCGGCCAGGCGGGCCATCTCGGCGTCGCGCTGCTCGCGTGCGTTCAGCGGTGCCTCCGGCTGCGGATGCTCGGGCAGCGGTTGCGGCTGGGCGCTGGCGACCTGCTCGGTGCTATTGCGGCTGGACACCACCCGGGTCTGCGGCGGCGGTGGGCTGGCCGCGTCCTGGCGCTGCTGCGGCACCGGCGACAGCCCGGCCTGCGGCTGCGGCACGATCCCGGCCTGGTTGTCGCGCGGTCGCAACGCCTTGTCGTGGTCGCCGCCGCCCTGCTGGTTGGCCTGGGCCAGGAAGTCGGCCTGCCTGGGCGTGAGCGGGGTCTGGGTCTGGCTGAAGATCACATCCAGGGTCGGCACCAGCGCGGCCTTGTCGCTGACCGCAAAGCCCACGCCCAGGATCAGCAGCGCATGCACCAGCAGCGACAGCGCCAGGGTCGCGCCCAGGCGCTGCGATTCGCGTGCCTGCAACGGCACCAGCGGCGCGACCGTCGCGGTCATCGCGGCAGACCGGCCTCGATCGCATCGAACAGCGTCCCGGCGATGTTCAGCCCGAACTGGGCGTCCAGCTCGCGCACGCAGGTCGGGCTGGTGACGTTCACTTCGGTCAGGTAATCGCCGATCACGTCCAAGCCGACGAAGCGCATCCCGCGGCGCTTCATCTCCGGGCCGACCTGGGCGGCGATCCAGCGGTCGCGCTCGCTCAGCGGGCGGCCTTCGCCGCGGCCGCCGGCGGCCAGGTTGCCGCGGAACTCGTCGCCCTGCGGGATCCGGGCCAGACAGTAGTCCACCGGCTCGCCATCCACCAGCAGGATGCGCTTGTCGCCGGCGGTGATGTCCGGGATGAACTTCTGCGCCAGGGCCAGCGTGCGCTCGCCGTCGGTCAGGGTTTCCAGGATCACGTTGAGGTTGGGATCGCCGGTGCCGCTGCGGAAGATCGAGCGCCCGCCCATGCCGTCCAGCGGCTTGAGCACGGCCTGGCCGTGTTCCAGCACGAACGCCTTCAGGTCGGCGTTGCGGCGGCTGACCAGGGTCGGCGGGCAGCACTGCGGAAACAGCAGCGCAGCCAGCTTTTCGTTGAAATCGCGCAGCCCCTGCGGATCGTTGACCACCAGCGCGCCGGCCTGCTGGGCCACGCTCAATACATGGGTGTCGTAGATGAATTCGGCATCCACCGGCGGGTCCTTGCGCATCAGCACGACCTGGCCGGGGCCGAACACGGTCTGGCTGAATTCGCCCAGGCTGAACCAGTCGGCCTTGTCCTCGCGCACCTGCAGCGGGGCGGTGCGGGCCACCGCCTGGCCGTCGCGCAGGGCCAGCCCACCGGGGCTGACGTAGTGCAGGGCGTGGCCGCGGCGCTGGGCTTCCAGCAGCATCGCGAAGGTGGTGTCCTTGGCAATCTTGATATGGGCGATGGGGTCCATCACCACGATGACGTTCAACGGCATGGTCGCAACCTGGCGGGCAGGGCGATGATGGTAGCCGCAACCGCGCCCGCCTGCCTGCCCCGGACCGGTGCAACGCAGTGTCCGGCGGCCGGCCCGGTTTGCGCAAAACCGGCGCCGGCCGTCACCGCCGACCCGCCTGCGGCTTGGCTGAAGTGGCCGCGCTTGAAGCCTGCGCCGGAAGTGCGATATAGATACGCTTTCGCAGCGGCGCCGGACCAAAGCAGAAGCGTCGCGCGCTCGGGGAAAGGTAATGACTGAAAACATGGCTGCGGGTGGGGAACTCGCAGGGCTCAGGGTCATGGTCATCGATGATTCGAAGACCATTCGCAGGACCGCCGAAACACTGCTCAAGCGCGAAGGCTGCGAGGTGGTGACCGCGACCGATGGTTTCGAGGCGTTGGCCAAGATCGCCGACCAACAGCCGCAGATCATCTTCGTGGACATCATGATGCCGCGTCTTGACGGGTATCAGACCTGTGCGCTGATCAAGGGAAATCAGCTGTTCAAGTCGACCCCGGTGATCATGCTGTCCTCCAAGGACGGCCTGTTCGACAAGGCGCGCGGCCGCATCGTCGGCTCGGAGCAGTACCTGACCAAGCCTTTCACGCGTGAAGAACTGCTGGGTGCCATCCGCACATACGTCAACGCCTGACCAGGGGGGAAAGGCACAATGGCTCGAATCGTTCTGATCGAGGATTCACCGACCGACCGTGCGGTGTTCACGCAGTGGTTGACCAAGGCCGGGCATGAGGTTCTCGAAGCGGACAACGCCGAGGACGGGCTGGTGCTCGTCCGCGAGCAATCGCCGCAGCTGGTCCTGATGGACGTGGTGCTGCCGGGCATGAGTGGCTTCCAGGCGACCCGCGCGATGGCGCGCGACGCGGCGACAAAGCACATCCCGGTGGTCATCGTCAGCACCAAGGCGATGGAAACCGACAAGGCGTGGGGGCTGCGCCAGGGGGCCGCCGACTACATCGTCAAACCACCGCGCGAGGAGGACCTGATCGCGCGGATCAACGAGTTGGTGGTCTGATGCGTTCTCCTTTCGACATCCTCGAAGTCTACGAACGGCGCAGCCTGGCCCACGCCGTGCAGCTGCCCGAACGGCAGTTCGCGCAGGACCTGTGGCGTGGCGTCGGCTACCGGGTGGGCAAGCGGCATCTGGTCTCGGATTTCCGCGAAGTGGTGGAAATCGTGCCGATGCCGCCGATCACCCCGGTCCCCGGCGCACAGCCGTGGCTGCTGGGCGTGGGCAACCTGCGCGGCAATCTGTTCCCGGTGGTGGACCTGAAGTACTTCCTGGAAGGCGAGYGCACCGTGCAGCAGGAAGGCCAGCGCGTGTTGATCATGCGCCAGGCCGGCGGCGACGTCGCCCTGACCATCGATGAACTGTTTGGCCAACGCAGCTTCGAGCAGAACCAGGACATCGCCGTCGGCGACCTGGCCAGTGGTCGCTATGCGCACTTCATCGACCGCGCCTTCCACGGCGACGGTCACGACTGGGGCGTGTTCTCGCTGTCGCTGCTGTCGCGTACTCCCGAATTCAGGCAGGCCGCAGCCTGATCGCTGCTGCCTGTCTCACCGCATTGAAGATCGAGGTTGAACGATGAGTACTGCTTCGGAATCCGCCAAGGCCGGCAAGCTCGGGTCGGTGGGAACCAATTTCTGGCTCGGCCTGCTGGCCCTGTCGATGATCGTGTTCGGCGTCAATACCGGCGTGGCCACCTGGCAGGGCAGTCGCCTGGCCGGCGCCAGTACCGGCGCGGCCGACCTGCAGGTGTTGTCCCAGCAGCTGGCCAACCAGGGCCGTGAGGCGGTGCTGGGCAACGCGCAGGCCTTCACCGCGTTCAAGGAAACCAAGACCCGCATCGAAAGCACGGTGAGCAGCCTGCAGGGCCGCTACGGCAGCGAAGCGAACGTGTCCGGTCCACTCAGCCAGCTCAGCCAGACCTGGGAGCCGCTCGGCAAGAGCGCCGCCCAGCTGGTGGCCAGTGAGCCGGCCGTGCTGGCCCTGGCCGGCAACGCCAACAACTTCGTCAATGGCGTGCCGGCACTGCAGGCACAGCTCAATGAAGTGGTCCGCGCGATGTCGGCCGGTGGCGCGCCTGCCTCGCAGGTGTACAACGCGCTGCAGCAGGTCGTGGTGGTCGGCTCCATGGCCCGCCGCGTGACCGAAATGCGCGCCGGTGGCGGCGGTGCCGCCGCGGCAGGCGACGCGCTGGCCCGCGACTCGGTGGTGTTCACCCAGGTGCTGGATGCGCTGCGCAATGGCAACGAAGAGCTGGGCATCGCCCCGGTCCGCAATGCCGGTGCACTGGCGGCGCTGGAACAGTCCCAGAAGCAGTGGGACACCATGAAGAAGGACGCCGATGCGATCCTGGCCAGCTCGCGCCAGCTGTTCTCGGCGCAGTCCTCGGCCGCGGCACTGACCGGCGGCGCGACCAGGATGCTGGATGACAGCAAGAAGCTGTTCGAAGCGTTTTCCTCGTTCGGCTCGGTGCGGGATACGCGTCTGTTCCCGAACTTCTGGCTGGGCGTGATCTCCGGCGCGCTGTCGCTGATCGCCATCATCGGCTTCGTCAGCAGCACCGTGCGCAGCCGCTCGCGCGAGCAGGACCTGCGTTACCAGACCCAGGTGGAATTCAACAGCCGCAACCAGCAGGCCATCATGCGGCTGCTGGACGAAATCAGCTCGCTGGGTGAAGGCGACCTGACGGTGAAGGCCTCGGTGACCGAGGACATGACCGGCGCGATCGCCGACGCCATCAATTACGCCGTGGACGAACTGCGCCACCTGGTGACCACGATCAACGACACCTCGGCCAAGGTCGCGCTGTCCACCCAGGAAACCCAGGCCACGGCCATGCAGCTGGCCGAAGCGGCCGGCCACCAGGCCAACCAGATCACCTCGGCCTCGGACCGCATTGGCGAAATCGCGTCGAGCATCGAACAGGTGTCGCGCAACTCGGCCGAATCGGCCGACGTGGCACAGCGCTCGGTGGTGATCGCCGCCGAAGGCGCCGGCGTGGTCCGCGAGACCATCCAGGGCATGGACCAGATCCGCGACCAGATCCAGGAGACCTCCAAGCGCATCAAGCGCCTGGGCGAGTCCTCGCAGGAAATCGGCTCGATCGTGGAACTGATCAACGACATTTCCGAACAGACCAACATCCTGGCGTTGAACGCCGCGGTGCAGGCGGCCTCGGCCGGTGAAGCCGGTCGTGGTTTTGCGGTGGTGGCCGACGAAGTGCAGCGACTGGCAGAACGTACCTCCGGCGCGACCCGGCGTATCGAAGGCCTGGTCCAGGCCATTCAGGCCGATACCAACGAAGCGGTCAGCTCGATGGAGCAGACCACCGCCGAGGTGGTGTCCGGTGCACGCCTGGCCGAAGACGCCGGTACGGCCCTGACCGAAATCGAACGCGTGTCCAACGCGCTCAACAACCTCATCAAGAACATCTCGATCGCCGCCCAGCAGCAGTCGTCGGCCGCGTCGGACATCACCCGCACCATGGGCGTGATCCGTCAGATTACCGGCCAGACCTCGCAGGGCGCGGGACAGACCGCCGAGTCGATCGGCCATTTGGCACAGCTGGCGGCCGACCTGCGCCGCTCGGTTGCCGACTTCAAGCTGCCGGCGTGAGCCGCGGGCAGGGCGGAGAGGGAAGGAATCAGCAGATGATGCATCGCGAGAATTCAAAGCACGACACGCGCGCCACCCTGCCGGGAGTCCCGGCATGAGCACGCTGCGCGATGCCATGAGCCACGCCGCCCTGGGCTGGGTCAAGCCGGAGCTGGATGAGACCCTGCGCCAGGTGCGCAATGAGGTCGAGTACTACGTGGAGGACCCTGCCGACGGCAGCCGCATGCGCTTCTGCGCCGGCTACCTGCACCAGGTGCAGGGCACCCTGCGCATGGTCGAGCTGTATGCCCCGGCGATGGTGGCCGAGGAGATGGAACAGCTGGCCAACGCGATCGGTGCCGGTGAGGTGCCCGACCGCGACGAAGCCTGCGCGACCCTGATGCGCGGCAGCGTACTGCTGCCCGACTATCTGGAACGCCTGCAGAACGGCCACCGCGACATTCCGATCGTGCTGCTGCCGCTGCTCAATGACATCCGTTCGGCGCGCGCTGCGCCGGGCATCAATGAAAGCGTGCTGTTCGCTTTCGCCCCGGACAGCGTCAGCGCCACCGAGGCCGAACTCGACCACGCGCGCGGCAGCCTCAGCGGCCGCAACCGCGAGCTGCTCGACACCGTCGGCAATGCGGTCAAGGAAGAACTCCTGCGGATCAAGGACGCGCTGGACCTGCACCTGCGCACCGGCGGCGAGCCGGTACAGCTGCAGACCCAGGTCAACGAACTCGGCGCGGTCGCCGATACCCTGGGCATGATGGGCCTGGGCGTGGCCCGTGGCGTGGTCGTGCAGCAGCGCGATGCGCTGCGCGGGGTGGTCGACGGCGAGCAGCAGATCGATGAGAGCCTGCTGCTGGATATCGCCGGCGCACTGCTGTACGTGGACGCGTCGCTGGATGACCAGGTCGCGCATCTGGGTGCCAACATCAGCGGTGAAGACGATCCGAGCGCGGTGGAAAACCGACGCACGGTGGAAGTGCTCGCGCATGAAGCGATCGCCAACTTCGCCGCCGCACGCGAACACTTCGTCGCCTTCATCGAAACCAACTGGAACCATCAGCAGCTGCAGGAAGTACCGCGCCTGCTTGGCGAGGTCGCCGGTGCGCTGCGCATGCTCGACCTGGCCACGCCGGCCGACTACCTGCAGGGCGTACGCCAGTACATCGCGGTGGAACTGATCGGCCGCCAGCGCGTGCCCAGTGGCCGCCAGCTGGATACGCTGGCCGATGCCATGGCCAGCCTGGAGTACTACCTGGAAGCGCTGCGCGAGCGTCGCCCGGGCCGCGACGAAATCCTGGACATCACCCGCACCAGCCTGGAAACCCTGCGTTACTGGCCGCTGCCCGATGCGCATGCCGCCGCCCCGGATGCCAGCGCCGAAGCGCTGCCGGTGGCACCGGAAGCGATCGAGCTGGCGCCCTGGGAAACGCCGGCGCCGGAACATATCGACACCGCCATGGCCGCGTCCGCACCTGCCCCGGGCAGCGTGCCGCCGTCGCTGCCGGATTTCACCTTCGACCCGCTGCCCGATGCGTCCGCCCCGGCACCCGCCGCAGACGCGGGCGATGCCGCCGGCCTGGTGTTTGCCGCCTCCACCGCCAGCGTCCCGGACGCGGTGCAGTGGACGCTGTCCGACCCGGCCACGCGCGATGACGCCGCCAGCTTCGTCCACTTCGACCCGGTGTTCGCCGAAGACACCACCGCGACCCGCTGGGACACCCAGCCGCCCATGCATGCCGCGCTCGACGCGCTGGATGCGCTGCATGCCCAGGCCGCGCCGTCCGAGGCGGTGGAGCCGGCCGACAGCCACGCGCCGCTGTCGTTCAGTGGCGGCTTCGACCCGGTCTCCGCCGAGCACGACGCGCTGGAGATCAGCGACGAGCCGATCACGTTCACCTTCGACGCGCCGCTGCACAACGCCGATGGCGTGCTGTCGCTGCAGATCGATGACGCCCCGGCCACGCCGGTGCAGGACGTCTTCGTCGACGCCGCGCCGGCCCTGGACGTTGAGCACCTGCCGCCGTTCCTGCAAGCCGAGGTCGATACCTTCGACGCAGGCACGGCAGAGCCGGCGCTGGACGTCGGAAACGCCGCAGCTGCTGCGGATGTCGCAGACGCCGCGGAAGCAGAAGCTGCAGAAGCTGGAGAAATCGCAGAAGTCGCAGACGCCGATGAGGTCATCGAGGCCTTCGAAGCCACTGACGCCACTGACGCGAGCGTGCCTGCGTTCGACGCCGATGCCGACGCCAACGCAGCTGACAGCGCCGATGCGCACGATCAGACGCCGCTCATCACCCACAGCAGCACCGGCGTGCATGCTGCGGTGATCAGCAAGATCGAACTGGACGACGAATCGGCGCGCTTCCTGGCCGAGCTCGACGCTGCTGCATCGCAGTTCAGCACCGAGCCGCAGGCCGCGCCTGCCGCCTCGCCTGCGGTCGCGGAAAGTGCTGCAGTCGACGATGCCGACAGCATCGAGGCCGGCTTCGAGGACGACGGCGAGAACATCGACCAGGACATCCGCGAGGTCTTCATCGAAGAGTTCGACGAGGAACTGGTCAACCTCGGCAATCTGCTGCCGGTCTGGCGCGCTGCGCCGGACAACATGGACCGGCTGCGTCCGATCCGTCGCGTGTTCCATACCCTCAAGGGCAGCGGCCGCCTGGTTGGTGCACGCACCTTGGGCGAATTCAGCTGGAAGATCGAGGGCATGCTCAACCGCGTGCTCGACGGCACCCGTCCGGCGACGCCGGCCGTGGTGGCGATGGTCGGGCAGGCCTACGACGTGCTGCCGCAGCTCAACGCCGCGCTGCGTGGCGAAGGCCGGGTGACCGCCGACCTGCAGGCCATGCAGGCCATCGCCGACCGCGTTGCTGCCGGCGAAGAGACCTTCCATGTACCGCTGCAGCGTGCGACCCCGGTCGTGGCGGCACTGGTTGAAACCGTTGAGACCATCGAGCCTGCTGTCCAGGCACCGGTGCAGGCGGTCGAGGCGACCGGCACGCCGGCCAACATCGATGAAGTCCTGCGCGAAATCCTTGAAGCCGAAGTGGACACCCACCAGGCGACCTTGCAGGCCTGGCTGCGCGAGGCCAGCGTGGCCCCGCAGCCGGTGACCGACACCCTGCTGCGCGCGGTGCACACCATGAACGGTGCGTTCGCGATGACCGACGTGCCGGAAATCACCGCGGTCACCGGCGTTGCCGAGAGCTACATCAAGCGCTCGCTGGCTGCCGATGCCACCCCGGATGCCGAAGGCGTGGACGCGCTGTCGGCCACCGCCGAGGCGATCCGCACCACCATGACCGCGCTGCAGGCCGAGGCGCCGCGCATTCCGGTGCAGACCGCGCTGGCCGCGCGCCTGCAGGCGTTGGCCGACACGCTGCCCGAGGCACGCTGGCCGGCGCTGGTCGCCGACGACGAGCTGGCGTTCGAGCAGGACGCGCTGGACGCCCTGGAACAGGAGGATGCCGCGCAGGCCTTCGCCGCAGACGACGTCGCCGTCGCCGCGCCTGGGCAGGACGCGCTGTCCACGCTGCCGCAGGCAGACGGGCAGGGCGGCTACGCCGGGCGGGATGACAGTGCCGATGCGCAACTGCAGCAGGCCGAGCTGGAGGCCGACGCACTGTCGGTGGTCGACCTGGCGTCGATCGACGCCGAGGACGCAGGCCAGGCCGGTGGCGTGGAAGCGCATGTGCCGGAGGCCGATGCCCTGGCGTTCGGCGAACTCACCGCGAGCGATGACCTGTCGGCGTACTTCGACGCCGAGCTGCCGACGACGCCCGCCGCGGTGAGCGCGGACGATGCCGCGCCGCCTGCCGATGGCCCGCAGCCGGACGATGCGGGCGCCGCACAGGTCGTGCACGACGGACTGGACGCGGTCGAACTGACCGGCGCCGAGGACCTGTCGCGCTACGTCGATCTGGATGTCACCCCGGCCGCCGACGCGCCCGTGGTGGATGCGCCGATGGCGGAAGTGGCCGGCGATGACGCGCAGACTGTCGACGCCGAACTCGGCACCGACGTCGAAGCCGAAGCCGACGCCGACGCCGACGCCGAAATCGCAGACGAACCACTGGTCGAGGCGGCCGAGGTCGAGGCTGTCAACGCAGACACCGGTACCGCTGGTGTTGACGCTGTCGCGGAAGAGCAGGCGGAAATCCCCGCTTTCTCCGAGCGCGATGTCGACACTGCCACCGAAGAAGAACGCGAGGCATTGGAAGACGCGCTGCCCTCGACCCCGGCGTTCGGCGAGCTGGTCGACGAGCAGCAGGTGCTGGACGATGGCCTGACCGTCATCGACGCGCCGACGGCACGGGACGACACCGACAGCGTGCTCGGCCTGGATGCCACCCATGAGATGCAGGAGCAGCACGACGAGGCCGATGCCTTCGCCGAAGACGCGGTGGATGCCGATGCCACCGAGACCGCCGCGCCCACGCCGTTCTTCGAACTGGAAGACGCGCCCGTGGTCGCGGCGGCCGGAACCGCAGCCCTGGCCTCGATCGCGGCCGGCACGAGCACGAGCGGCACGTCGGCTGCCAACGACGCGGTCGGCCTCGACGCTGAAGAAAGCGTCGAAGAAGACAGCACCGAGCCACTGGACTTCAGCGTTCTGGACGAGGAGCTGGTCGACATCTTCGTGGAAGAAGGCAAGGACCTGCTCGACCATTGCGATGGCCTGATCAGCGAACTGCGCGCCGCGCCGAACGACCGTGACGTCATCGCCGGCCTGCAGCGCGACCTGCACACCCTCAAGGGTGGCGCGCGCATGGCCGGGATCAACCCGATCGGCGACCTCGGCCACGGCATCGAATCGTTGCTGGAAGCCGTTGCGTCCAACCGCACCGACATCGACCGCAGCGATGTGCACCTGCTGGAACGTGGCTTCGATCGCCTGCACCAGATGCTGACCCGCACCGGCCAGCACCGCAGCGTGGCGATGCCCGAGGACCTGATCGGCGCCTTCGAACAGCGCACCTTGGGCCGGGTTGAGCCGGTCGCGGCCGACAGCGCCGTCGATGCACCCGATGCCGCCCCGGTGGAGGTCGACACGGCCGTCGCCGAGGCCCCGCTGTCCGCGCCGTTGCCGTTGGAGGCCAGCAGCGAAGACGACATGCTGGCCCGTCCGCAGCAGGAGCAGGTGCGCGTGCGCGCCGACCTGCTCGACCGTCTGGTCAACCACGCCGGTGAAGTGGCGATCTACCGCTCGCGACTGGAACAGCAGCTCGGTGCCTTCCGCGGTGCGATGGGCGAACTGGACCGCACCAATGCGCGTCTGCGCGACCAGCTGCGCCGCCTGGACCTGGAAACCGAGGCGCAGATCGTCGCCCGCTACCAGCGCGAGCAGGACCAGGCCGACCACAAGTTCGATCCGCTCGAACTGGACCGTTTCTCCACGCTGCAGCAGCTCAGCCGCGCGCTGAACGAGTCGGCGGCCGATCTGGGCGGCCTGCAGGGCGTGCTGGACGACCTGTCGCGCCAGTACGACGTGCTGCTGCAACAGCAGTCGCGGGTCAGCTCGGAACTGCAGGATGGCCTGATGCGGGCGCGCATGGTGCCGTTCGACGGGCTGGTGCCGCGCCTGCGTCGGGTGGTCCGCCAGGCCGGCCAGGACACCGGCAAGCAGGTCCACGTCACCCTGGATGGAACCCACGGCGAACTGGACCGCAACGTGCTCGACCGCATGGTCGCGCCGCTGGAACACATGCTGCGCAACTCGGTCGCGCATGGTCTGGAAACCCCGGACCAGCGTCGCGCCGCCGGCAAGCCGGAGGAAGGCGAGATCGCCATCCGCCTGCGCCGCGAAGGCTCGGAAATCGTGCTGGAAGTGGCCGATGACGGCGCCGGGCTGGACCGCGAGGCGATCCGTCGCCGCGCCGAACAGCGTGGCCTGATCGAGGCCGACGCCGTGCTCGGCGATGCCGAACTGGACGCGATGATCTTCTCGCCCGGTTTCAGCACGGCCGAGCAGGTCAGCCAGCTGGCGGGCCGTGGCGTGGGCATGGACGTGGTGCACAACGAAGTGCGCCAGCTTGGCGGCTCGGTGGACATCCACTCGGTGCGCGGCCAGGGCGTCACCTTCACCCTGCGCCTGCCGCAGACGCTGGCGGTCACCCAGGCGGTGTTCGTGCAGATCGGCGAGACCACCTTCGCCGTGCCGGTGGCCTCGGTCAGCGGCATCGGCCGGATCTCGCGCGAGCGCTTCGAGACCATCGACGGCAGCTACCACTACGGTGGCGAAGCCTTCGCCCTGCACGATCTGGGCACGCTGATCGGCCAGGGCCAGGCCCGCGCCGAAGGCCAGGCCCAGGTGCCGCTGCTGCTGGTCCGCGCCGGTGAACTGCGCGCGGCCGTGGCCATCGACCAGGTGCTGGGCAACCGCGAAATCGTGGTCAAGCCGGTCGGCCTTCAGATCGCCTCGGTGCCGGGTATCTACGGGGCGACCATCACCGGCGATGGCCGGGTCGTGGTCATCCTGGACGTTGCCCCGCTGGTGCGCCGCTTCCAGGCCAATCCGCACAAGCCGATCGCCCCGACCACCCAGGTCAGCGACCGCGACGTGCCGCTGGTGATGGTGGTCGACGATTCGCTGACCATGCGCAAGGTCACCGGGCGCATCCTGGAACGCCACAACTTCGAAGTGGCCGTCGCCCGCGATGGCGTGGAAGCGCTGGAGCGGCTGGAAGAACGTGTGCCCGACCTGATGCTGCTGGATATCGAAATGCCGCGTATGGATGGCTATGAACTGGCCACCGCGATGCGTGCCGATCCCCGCTACAAGGACGTGCCGATCGTGATGATCACCTCGCGCAGCGGCGACAAGCACCGTCAGCGCGCCTTCGAAATCGGTGTCCAGCGTTACCTGGGCAAGCCTTACCAGGAATTGGACCTGATGCGAAACGTGTACGACCTGCTGGGGATCGCCCGTGTCCGCGAATGACCTGCCTTCGCTGTTGTCGGTAGCGCTGCTGGCGCGGGTCGGTCCTGCCCGTGAGCGCCTGCGTGAGGCGCTGGCTCAGGCCGGCGCCACCCTGGTGCTGGAGGAAGATCCCAACACGCTGGAGCTGCAGGCGCTGCGTGACGCCGCGCCGGGTGCGGTGCTGATCGCGCTGGAGCCGGCGATCGAAGACGCGCTTGAACGGCTGGACCCGGTACTGGGCTCGCCGTCGCTGACCCTGATTTTCGACGAAGCCGAACTGGCCGCACGCCGCGATGGCTGGGAAGCCCAGCGTTGGGCGCGGCACCTGGTGGCCAAGCTGCATGGCCACCACGACGTATTGCCGCCGGGTTCGGAACAGGACGGCCTGCTGCAGCCCGAGCCGGGCCTGCCGACCACGCCGGCACAGCTGCATGCCGATGCCCCGTTGGACTTCCATGTGCGCGAGGCCTTCGACGCCGCCGGCGACGTGCCGGCCGATGGCCTGTACCAGGCGCCGGATACGATGAGCGAGCCGATGTCGCTGGAAGAGGCGCTGGCCGCGCTGCAGCCGGCGTCGTCCGCGCCGTCCGCGCCGCCGCCGGTTCCCGTGTCCGCCCCGCCGGCTGCGCCGCCGCGCGTACCCCTGGGCGATCACAGCAGCTGGTCGCTGGTGGATGATGATGCGGTCGAGGCGATCGCACCGCCGCCGTCGGCACCCGCCGGCGCCGCAGCGCCGCCGACCGATTTCGACATCGCGCGGCTGTCGCTGGTGGAACTGGAGGCCGAGCGCCCCGCCGACGGCGCCGCCGCCGGTGCCGTGCTGGTGCTGGCCGGCATCGGCGGGCCGGACGCGCTGCGTCGCCTGCTGGCCACGCTGCCGGCCGGGTTGGCCACGCCGGTGCTGGTGCATATGCGCCTGGACGGGGGCCGTTACGGCAACCTGGTCAAGCAGATGGCGCGCGTCTCGGCGTTGCCGGTGGTGTTGGCCGAAGCGGAACAGCCGGTGCAGGCCGGCAACGCCTACATCCTGCCCGATGACGTGGGCCTGGCCGTTCGCGATCGCGGGCTGTATTTCAGCGCCGATGCGCAGGGTGTCCAGGTCGGCACGCTGCCGCCGGCCGACAGCGCCGTGGTGCTGCTCAGCGGCGCCGATGCCAGCCACGTGGATGCGGTGCTGGCGCTGGCCGGAGAAGGCGCCTGGGTGGCCGGGCAGGTCGGTGAAGGCTGCTACGACCCCACCGCCGCCAACGCCGTGGTCGCCGCCGGCATGCATGCCGGCGAGCCGCCGCAGCTGGCCCATAGCATCGTCGAACGTTGGGGCGTACGCGAGTAATCGCCGCGCCCCCTTCCAGGAATCACGCCATGAGTTACGCCAGCAACGACGAAATCCGCGGGGTATTGATCCAGGCCGGGCACGAACGCGTGCTGCTGCCCAATGCCACCGTGGCCGAAATGATGTCCAAAGTCGCCGTGCAGACCGTGCCCGATGCGCCGGCCTGGCTGGTCGGGCAGATCGCCTGGCATGGCTGGGACGTGCCCCTGCTGTCGTTCGCCCGGCTGTCCGGGCTGGGCGATGAGCTGGTGACCAGCAACAACAAGGTGGTGGTGCTCAAGGCACTGGGTGGCAACGCCAAGCGCCCGTACTTCGCCCTGCTGACCCAGACCTTCCCGCAGTTGATCGCGGTCCCGCGCGACGGCCTGCTGGCCGACGCTTCCGAGGAAACCCTGCCGCAGGGCGTGCACATGCGCGTGCTGCTCGGCGAGCAGAGCGCGCTGCTGCCGGACCTGGATGCGCTGGAAGCAGCGCTGGACGAGGCCTACCCCGTCGCGGGGTGAGTCTTCGCGTTCGCGAAGGCTCCCCACGATCTGCGGAGCAGATCGTGGGCCCCCGTGGACCATGCCTCCAGATCCCCGCGCCAGGCGGCGCGCCCCCTTGACTCAAGGGGGCTGTTCCACCCGATGCTTGCCGGAGTGCCGGAGTGCCGGAGTGCCGGAGTGCCGGAGTGCCGGAGTGCCGGCGTGCTTCGGCGCCCGTGCCTTCCCCTGTATGTTGGCACCGCGTTTGGCACGGCGTTCGTATCGATCAACGACCCATACCTGCCGAACGCGCACGATTCGGCCCTCCGGTAGAGCCACGCCATGCGGGGCTGCTGTTGCCGTTGCCACTTACCCCAGGTCGCCCAACCGCGCCTGCACGGCGGCGATCGCGGCCAATCCGGCGGTTTCGGTGCGCAGGATGCGCGGCCCCAGTTGCAGGCCCTGGAAGCCGGCCTCGACCAATGCCTGGCGGTCGCGTGGCGACCAGCCACCCTCCGGGCCGATCGCGATCACCACTCCGCCCGGTGCCGGCTGCAGGGTGGACAGGCGATGCTCGCCGAGCGGGTCCAGGGTCAGTTTGAGCGCCTGCGCAGGCATCTGCCGTGCGGCGTCCAGCAGCGATTGCGGCGCCGCCACGTTGGGCACCCGCGCGCGCCCGGATTGACCACACGCCGACACCACCACGCTGGTCCAGTGCGCCAGCCGCTTCTCGGCGCGCGCCGCATCCAGTTTCACCTCGGTGCGCTCGGCGTTGACCGGCACGATCGCCGCCACGCCCAGTTCAGTGGCCTTCTGCAGGATCAGGTCCATCTTCTCGCCACGCGCGATGCCCTGCAGCAGGGTGATGTGCAGCGGCGACTCGTTGTCCAGCGCGCTGGCCGCGTCGATCCGGACCTGCGCGTCGCGCTTGCCCACCACCACCAGGGTGGCGTGGTAATCGTGCCCATCGCCGTTGAACAGCACGCAGCCGTCGCCTTCGCGCAGCCGCATGACCCGCACCAGGTGGTTGGCCGCCTCTTCGGGCAGCGACAGGGTCTGGCCGACGGCCAGCGGGGTGTCGATATGGCACCGGGTCATGCGCATGCAACGGCCTCCTCGATTGCAGCCAGGGTGGTCTGGGCCAGCAGGTCCAGGTGTTCGTCTTCCACGCAGTACGGCGGCATCCAGTACAGCACGTTGCCCAGCGGCCGCAGCACCACCCCACGCTTGAGCGCGGCCGTATAGGCGTGCAGCCCCACCCGCGCCTCGGCGGGGAAGGGCGTGCGTTTGTCGCCATTGCGGGTCAGTTCGAAGGCCACCACCATCCCGGCCTGRCGCACATCGGCCACGTGCGGGTGGTCATTGAACGGAGCGGCCAGTGTGCGCATCACCTCGGCGGTGCTGCGGTTGCGCGCGATCACGTCTTCGCCGGCGAAGATGTCCAGCGTCGCCAGTGCGGCGGCGCAGGCCAGCGGATTGCCGGTGTAGCTGTGCGAGTGCAGGAACGCGCGCTCGCGCGAATCGTCCAGGAACGCGTCGTACAGCGCCTGGGTGGCCAGCACCGCCGACAGCGGCAGGAACCCGCCGGTCAGGCCTTTGGACAGGCACAGCAGGTCGGGCATCACCCCGGCCGGCTCGCAGGCGAACATCGTGCCGGTGCGGCCGAAGCCGGTGGCGATCTCGTCGGCGATCAGGAACGCGCCGTTGGCATCGCACAGTGCGCGCGCGCGCTGCAGGTAGACCGGGTCGTGCATGCGCATACCGCCGGCACATTGCAGGCGCGGTTCCAGGATGACCGCGCAGATCTCACCGGGGTGCTGGTCGAACAGCGTGGCCAGCGCGTCGGCGGCCTGGTGGGCGCGCTGCGCGGCGCTCTGGCCGGGCTCGGCCAGGTAGGCGTCCGGCGAGGGGGCGAACAGCGCCTCGGTCAGCAGCGGGGCATACACGCGGCGGTACAGCGGGATATCGCCCACCGACAGCGCGCCCAGCGTTTCGCCGTGGTAGCCGTTCTCCAGCGCCACGAAGCGGGTGCGGTGGTGCTCGCCACGGTTGCGGAAGTAGTGGAAGGCCATCTTCAGCGCCACCTCGACCCCGGCCGAGCCGTTGTCGGCATAGAACACCTTGGCCAGCGGGTCGCGTCCGGCCTGGCGCGGGGCGATCGCCAGCAGGCGCTCGGCCAGACGCACCGCCGGTTCATGGCTGAAGCCGGCCAGCATCACCTGCTCCAGCTGGGTCGCCTGGTGGGCGATGGCGGCGCCGATCCGCGGTTCGGCGTGGCCGAACAGGTTGGTCCACCAACTGCTGACCCCATCCAGGTAGCGTTTGCCGTCATGGTCGATCAGCCACGGGCCTTCCCCCCGGGCGATCGGCACCAGTGGCAGGGTGTCGGGGTGTTCGCGCATCTGCGTGCACGGGTGCCAGAGCACGGCCAGGTCGCGACGGCGCCACTGGTCGGCCAGCGATAGGGGGGCTGGGTCTGCTAGCATTTCGGGCTCATGAAGACGTTTTCACCAGCTCCCATTCTAGAGAGGCTCGCATGAGTCGTCGCCTGCCCATCATCCACCGCATCACGGACGAGCAGAGCGGGCCGTTCCAGCGCCAGCACCTTGATCTGGAATTCTCCAACGGCGAACGCCGCCGCTTCGAGCGCCTGATCAGCCATGGGCATGGCGCGGTGGTGGTGGTGCCGATGCTTGACGATGAAACTGTTCTGCTGGTGCGCGAGTACGCCGCCGGCGTCCACCGCTACGAACTGGGCCTGGTCAAGGGCCGGATCGATGCCGGCGAAACGCCGGTGCAGGCCGCCAACCGCGAGCTCAAGGAAGAAGCCGGTTACGGCGCGCGGCGGCTGGACGTGCTGCGCGCGATGACCCTGGCGCCCACCTACATGAGCCACCAATCGTGGCTGGTCGTGGCGCGCGACCTGTACCCGGAGCGGCTGGTTGGCGATGAGCCCGAGGAACTGGACGTGGTGCCCTGGAAACTGGCCGACCTGGACCAGCTGATGCTGCGCGAGGACTTCTCCGAAGGGCGTTCACTGGCGGCGCTGTTCATCGCCCGCCAGTGGCTGGGCGGCCAGGAATGATCAAGCTCACCACCGATCTGCGCGAAACCGTCATCGCCATCGCCCAGGACGCGGCCGCCGCCATCATGGCCGTGTATGCGACCCCGTTCGATGTGGAAATCAAATCCGATCGCAGTCCGGTGACGGCCGCCGACCTGGCCGCCAACCACGTGATCGAGCGCGGCCTGCAGCAGCTCACCCCGGACCTGCCGATCCTGTCCGAGGAATCGGCGCAGGTGCCGTGGGAGGTGCGCCAGCACTGGGGCGCCTACTGGCTGGTCGACCCGCTCGACGGCACCCGCGAGTTCGTCAAGCGCAACGACGAGTTCAGCGTGAACATCGCGCTGATCTACCAGGGCGCGCCGGCATTCGGCGTGGTCCTGGCCCCGGTGAGCGGCACGGTCTGGCACGCCATGCGCGGCGAACTGGCCTACCGCCGGCTGGGCATGCACGATTCGGTCCTGCGCGCGCGCACCCCGGCCACCGCGCCGCTCAAGGTCGCCGCCAGCCGCTCGCATCGCAGCGAACAGACCCAGGCGCTGCTGGACCGGATGGGCGACATCGAGGTGATCGCGCAGGGCTCGTCGCTGAAGTTCTGCCGGCTCGCCGAAGGCACGCTGGACGTGTATCCGCGGCTGGGCCCGACCTCCGAATGGGACACCGCCGCCGGCCAGTGCGTGCTGCACGCCGCCGGTGGCGCGGTGCTGTCGGCGGCCACCGGCAAGCCGTTCCGCTACAACCGCCGCGAGAGCCTGTTGAACGGCGATTTCATCGCCCTGGGCGACACCCGCCTGCCATGGCGGCAGTGGCTGCCGGCCTGATCGCTGCAAAGGAGCATGGGATGACCGCGACTGCTGAACTGGACCGCCTGCTGGGCATCATGGCGCGGCTGCGCGACCCACAGGGCGGCTGTCCGTGGGACCTGCAGCAGGATTTTGCCAGCATCGCCCCGTACACCATCGAGGAGGCCTACGAGGTCGCCGATGCGATCGACCGCGGCGACCTGGACGACCTTCAGGACGAATTGGGCGACCTGCTGCTGCAGGTGGTGTTCCATGCGCAGATGGCCAGCGAGCAGGGCGCCTTCGCGTTCGCCGACGTGGCCCGTTCGATCAGCGACAAGCTGCAGCGCCGCCACCCGCACGTGTTCGCCCAGGTGCAGGTGGATGGCGCCGAGGGCGTCAACGCCAACTGGGAAGCGATCAAGCGCGCCGAGCGTGCCGCCAAGGGCGACACCGACACCTCCGCACTCGCCGGCATTTCACGCGGACTGCCCGAATGGCAGCGGGCGATGAAGCTGCAGGCGCGCGCGGCGCGGGTTGGTTTCGACTGGCCCGGTCCTGCGCCGGTGATCGACAAGGTGCGCGAAGAACTGGATGAAGTCGCCGCCGAGTTCGCACAGGGCCCGGTCGAGCACAACCAGGCGCGCCTGCAGGAAGAACTGGGCGACCTGTTGTTCGTCTGCGCCAACCTGGCCCGCCACGCCAAGGTGGACGTCGGCGCCGCGCTGCGCCAGGCCAACCACAAGTTCGAGCGCCGCTTCCGCGCGATGGAAGCCAAGGCCGACGCGGCCGGGCAGGCGCTGGCCGCGCTGGACCTGGACGCGCAGGAAGCGCTCTGGCAGCAGGCCAAGGCCGACGAAGCCAAGCCGTGAAGACGCTGCTGCTGTTCGTGCTCACCGCCGTGGCGGAAATCGTCGGCTGTTACCTGCCGTGGTTGTGGCTGCGCAAGGACGGCAGCGCGTGGCTGCTGCTGCCGGCGGCGGGCAGCCTGGCGCTGTTCGCCTGGCTGCTGACCCTGCATCCGGCCGCCAGCGGCCGTGTGTATGCGGCCTACGGTGGGGTCTACATCGGCACCGCGTTGATGTGGTTGTGGCTGGTGGAAGGCATCCGCCCCAGCCGCTGGGACCTGCTCGGCGTCGCCCTCTGCCTGGCCGGCATGATGGTGATCATGTTCGCCCCGCGCACCACCTGAGAGGAGGTAGTGCCGGCCGCTGGCCGGCTCCTCGGAAACCGTCCCCGAACGCGCACTGCCGGCCGCTGGCCGGCTCCTCGGAAAGCGTCCCCGAACGCGCACTGCCGGCCGCTGGCCGGCTCCCCGGAAAGCGTCCCCGAACGCGCACTACCGGCCGCTGGCCGGCTCCTCGGCCGCCTTTTGCAGAGCCGGCCAGCGGCCGGCACTACCGGGACGCACGCGCTATGCTGGGTGCGTCCGGTTTTGCAAGGCGCGCCATGTCCCGCTTCGCCAGTTTCCGCGAGTTCTATCCGTTCTATCTGGACGAGCACCGCAATGCGGTCTCGCGCCGGCTGCACGTTGTCGGCAGCTGCGCGGTGTTGTTGCTGGTGGCCGTCGCGATCGTGCGCGGCCAACCCGTCTGGCTGCTGGCAGCGCTGGCCTGCGGGTACGGGTTTGCCTGGGTGGGGCACTTTTTCTTCGAGAAAAACCGGCCGGCCACCTTCAAGCATCCCTTCTATTCTTTCGCCGGCGACTGGGTGATGTTCCGGGACATCCTCTGTGGCCGGATCCGGTTGTAATGGCAGCGTAGCCATGCCCGGGCCCGGCCCGGCATCAAAGGAGTGACGCGATGTTTCCGACCGTGCTGTTTTCGCTGGTGCTGGCCTTCGTGGCCGTGGTCATCCTGTTCAAGGCAGTGCGGATGGTGCCGCAGGGGTATGAGTGGACGGTGGAGCGTTTCGGGCGCTACACCCACACGATGTCGCCCGGCCTGCATTTCCTGATTCCCATCGTGTACGGGGTGGGGCGAAAGGTGAACATGATGGAGCAGGTGCTGGACGTGCCGGGCCAGGAGGTGATCACCAAGGACAACGCGGCGGTACGCGTGGACGGGGTGGTGTTCTTCCAGGTGCTGGATGCATCCAAGGCCGCCTACGAGGTGTCCGTGCTGGAGGTGGCGATGATCGCGCTGGTGCAGACCAACATCCGCACCGTGATCGGCTCGATGGACCTGGATGAATCGCTCAGCCAGCGTGAGGTGATCAACGCCAAGCTGCTGAACGTGGTCGACCATGCGACCAATCCGTGGGGCGTGAAGGTCAACCGGATCGAGATCCGCGACATCCAGCCGCCGCGCGATCTGCTCGATGCGATGGCGCGGCAGATGAAGGCCGAGCGCGAGAAGCGTGCGCAGATCCTGGAGGCGGAGGGCTCGCGGCAGTCGGAGATCCTGCGTGCCGAAGGCGAGAAGCAGGCCGCCGTGCTCGAGGCCGAGGGTCGCAAGGAAGCCGCCTTCCGCGATGCCGAGGCGCGCGAGCGTTCGGCCGAAGCCGAGGCCAATGCGACCCGCATGGTCTCCGAAGCCATCGCCCAGGGCGACGTGCAGGCGATCAACTACTTCATCGCGCAGAAGTACGTGGAGGCGTTCAAGGAACTGGCCACCTCGCCCAACCAGAAGCTGGTGCTGATGCCGATGGAGGCCAGCGGGGTGATCGGCTCGATCGCCGGCGTCGCCGAGCTGGCGCGCGAGGCCTTCGCCAAGCAGGAAGACAAGCGCACCACGCGCGGCGTGCCGCCGCGGGTCGGAGGCTGAGATGCGCTGGGAAGTCGTCGGCTGGGGCGCGCTGGCGCTGGTCCTGTTCGCGGCCGAGGCGCTGGCGCCAGGCGCCTTCATGTTGTGGATCGGGATCGGTGCCGCGGCGGTGTTCGTGCTGGTGGCGGTGTTTGCCGACATCCCGTTGCTGTGGCAGGTGGTGGCCTTCGTGCTGCTGTCGGTGGTGTCCATCCAGTGCTATCGGCGTTGGGGACGTTCGCATGGGCGGCAGAGCGATGCGCCGCTGTTGAACCGGCGCGCCGAGCAGTTGATCGGCCGGGTGGTGGTGATCGACCAGGACATCGTGGCGGGCAAGGGCCGGGCCAAGATCGACGACGCGTTCTGGGTGGTGGCTGGCCCGGATCTGCCTGCCGGCAGCCGGGTGCGGGTAGTGGCGGTGGAGGGGATGACGCTGAAGGTGCAGCAGGTCTGACGCAACGCCGCAGGCGTTGTGAAGTCGGTTCTGGGATAATCGAGGTCTTGCCTTCATTCCCCCGGAAAAACGGTCATGACCCAGAAGACGCTTCTCAACGAGACCCACCGCGCACTCGGCGCCAAGATGGTCGATTTCGGTGGCTGGGACATGCCCATCCATTACGGTTCGCAGCTGGACGAGCACCACCTGGTGCGCAGCGACGCCGGCATGTTCGACGTCAGCCACATGACCGTGGTGGATCTGCGCGGTGCGCAGGTCAAGCCGTTCCTGCGCAAGCTGCTGGCCAACTCGGTGGACAAGCTCAAGGCGACCGGCAAGGCGCTGTACTCGTGCATGCTCAATCCGCGCGGCGGGGTCATCGATGACCTGATCGTGTACTACCTGGCCGACGATTTCTTCCGCATGGTGGTCAATGCCTCCACCCGCGAGAAGGACCTGGCCTGGATCCGCGAGCAGGCTGCCGCGTTCGACGTGGCCGTCACCGAGCGCGAGGACCTGGCGATCATCGCCGTGCAGGGGCCGACCGCGCGCGAGCGGGTGATCGGGCTGGTGGGCGAGGGCGACCGCGCGGCACTGGAGAAGCTGGGCCGTTTCGCCGCGCTCGAGGCGACCGCCAGCAGCGGCGCGCCGTTGTTCGTGGCGCGCACCGGCTACACCGGTGAGGACGGGTTCGAGATCCTGCTGCCGCAGACCGAGGTGGTCGCATTCTGGAACGCGCTGGCCGCTGCCGGCGTGCGTCCGGCCGGGCTGGGCGCACGCGATACGCTGCGCCTGGAAGCCGGCATGAACCTGTATGGCCAGGACATGGACGAAGACATCACCCCGTACGAGGCCGCGCTGGCCTGGACGGTGGCGCTTGATGAGGGCCGTGATTTCATCGGCCGCGACGTGCTGGAAGCGCAGAAGGCGGCCGGCGATGCGCGTCAGCTGATCGGCCTGGTGATGGACGAGAAGGGCGTGCTGCGCCACGGCCAGGCGGTACTGACTGCCAGCGGACAGGGCGAGATCCTGTCCGGCACGTTCTCTCCGACGCTGGGCAAGGGCATCGCGTTCGCGCGGGTGCCGGCCGGTGAACTGGGCCTGGTGCACGTGGACATCCGCGGCAAGCAGGTGCCGGTGCGCGTGGTGAAGTTCCCGTTCGTGCGCGAGGGCCAGGCCCAGCCGGGCGTGCTGGCCGACGCCTGATGTTTTTGACGGCGCCGACCTGTCAGCGGTCGGCGCCGATGGTTACACTACCCCCGTTTCTTGACCCCTGAAATTCCTCGGAGCAGTCCCATGAGCGAGATCCCCGGCGACCTCAAATTCCTCAAGTCCCATGAGTGGGCACGTGTCGAAGGCAACGGCCGCGTCACCATCGGTATTTCCGACCACGCCCAGGGCCTGCTCGGTGACCTGGTCTACGTCGAACTGCCGGCGGTGGGCGACGAAGTGAAGGCTGGCCAGCAGGCGGCCGTGGTCGAGTCGGTCAAGGCCGCCTCGGACGTCTACAGCCCGGTCACCGGCACCGTGGTCGAAGTGAACGAAGCGCTGTCGGACAAGCCGGAAACCATCAACGAAGATGCCTACGGCGAAGGCTGGATCTACGTGGTGGAGTTCTCGGCCAACGACGAGTTGAACGATCTGCTCGGCCCGGACGAGTACGCCGAGCTGCTGGAAAACGACGAACATTGATCGTCGCCTGATCGAAGGAACGGCCGCCTGGTGCGGCCGTTTTTTTTTGCCCGCGCGGTGGCGCACGGCGGGCGACGTTGGTCGCCACGCCAGGTTTGGATCAACGTCGACGGCGCTGCCGTTATGTGTACGTGATGAAAAACCGGTGCGGCGCGCGCAAAGGATGATCCGGCAGGTACTCATGCGGAACGGTTGGGTCGACGTCGGCGTGGGTCATGAGGGTGCCTTTCGGTGTCCGCGCGCGCGCGTCGGGAACCGGCGCGGTGGTCGTACCCGGTGCGCGCGGCGCATCGGATCGGTACGAACCGAACGGTCGCGACGGTCTGAAAGTTTGCGCATTTGTGCAAATCCGATGGCAAAAAGCGATCGAGCATGTGAAAAGTTTTCGCGTCCGTTTGGGTGCCGTGTGGGTAGGCGTTCGGCCGTAAGCGCACGCACGCGCGGGTCAGGTGGTGCACATGCGCCGGGCGCGCGCTGAAAATACGAAAGTGCTTCTTTTAAGTGGTTTTCTTTTCGCATGTGCTGCGCGATGCACGTCGATGCGGTGCGTGCGGCGTGTCATGGCATGCCGCTGGCGGTGTTTGCAGCGGGGGTGGCGACGCCGTCGCGGGGACGCTCCATGTGAAATTTTTTCGCCCGGGTTGTTGACAGTGAAAAAAACCGTGATTAGGTTTCGCCACAGCAGACCTTGCTGCGAACAGAGTGAGCAGAATCGACATCCAGTCGCGAAGCACAACCTGGACATCCACCTCGCGTCCGAAGACGGTGGAGATGGCGTCGCTTCCCCCGGCGAACTCCAAGGCCCCTTCCCATTCGATACCTGCCCGGCCACCTGCGGTGGGTATCCCCGTATCCGTCACGACGCGCTTGACGCGACGGCGGTCCCCGCGATGTCGCACTGCGGGTTTGCTTTACCTGGGCGTTTCCACTCCATAGATCACTGACGAGGAGCCATCCCATGGCAACCAAGAAAGCTGCGAAGAAAAAGCCGGCCGCCAAAAAGGCCGTCAAGAAGGTAGCCAAGAAAGCCGCTGCCAAGAAGGTAGCCAAGAAGGCCGCTGCCAAGAAGACGGTGAAGAAGGCAGCCAAGAAGGCAACCGCCCGCAAGGCAGTGAAGAAGACGGCGAAGAAGGCAGTCCGCAAGGTCGCCAAGAAGGCCGCCGCCAAGAAGACCGCAAAGAAGGCAGTGAAGAAGACGGCGAAGAAGGCAACCCGCAAGGTAGCCAAGAAGTCCGCTGCCAAGAAGACCGCCAAGAAAGCCGTCCGCAAGGTAGCCAAGAAGGCCACGGCCAAGAAGGCGACCAAGAAGACGGCCAAGAAAGCGGCCAAGAAGACCGCCAAAAAGGCCGTCCGCAAGGTAGCCAAGAAGGCTACCGCGAAGAAGGCCACCGCACGCAAGGCGCCGGCCAAGAAGGCGTCCGCCAAGAAAGCGGTGAAGAAGGTTGCAAAGCGCAAGCCGGCCGTTCGCAAGAAGAAGGCCGCTCCGGTCGCCCTGCCGGCAACTCCGGCACCGCTGATCTAAGTCGTTCCCGATAGCCGTACCTGAAACCCCCTTCCCTGGCAGCCCAGCGGGGAGGGGGTTTTTTTATGGGCGCCGTGTTTGTGGCCGTTACGCGGCGCATGCGCAGCAGGGTAGAGCCGAGCCACGCTCGGCTGCCGTCGCCGTCGCCGTCGCGCTTACGCCGCGCGTCGGCAGTGCCCGCCGCTGGCCGGCTCCCCCCCGCTGCCCGCCACGCCCGACGCTACATGCGATCGATGCCAGGCTGATCGACCGCGAGGTTCGTACGCATTGCGCAGCCACCCATGGGGTGGCTCTACCCATCGCCTGGCCGATCCGTTCGGCCACAAAAAAGGCGGCCGAGCGGCCGCCTTTTTGATTCACGCCGGTGCCGCACTCAACGCGGCGAGGCCACCGCGCGATTGGAAGAGACGCCCTTGCGCTTGGTCGCCGGCGCGGCGTCTTCGGCCATCAGGCTGTCGCTGCCGAAGTCGGTGTCCACGTCCAGCCAGCGCTGGGTCGGCAGGCCCATGGCCTGGTCCAGGATGGTCGGGAGCAGGCCGCTGGGCAGGCTGCTTTCACCATTCCAGAGGATGGCGATGCCGAGGTCGCGCTCGGGCACCAGCGCGACCAGGCCGCGATAGCCTTGCACCGCGCCGGCGTGGAAGACCACTTCATGGCCGGCGTAATCGAAGTTGCGCCAGCCCAGTGCGTAACCGGCCGAATGCAGGCGTTCGCGGCGCCAGCCCGAGCGCATTTCGCCCGGGGTGTTGATCAGGGTCGAGTGCAGGGTGGCCAGCAGCGGCGCGGGCAGCACGTCCGGGCGATGGCCGGTGTGGGCCAGCAGCCACTGCGCCATGTCGCTGGCGCTGGCGTTGACGCCCGCTGCAGGGGCCAGGCGGTAGTAGGTCGGCTTCGGATTCAACGATACCCAGCCATTGCGGCTGCGCACGTGCGGACGCGCCCAGCGCGAGCTGGCCTGGATGCCGGCCAGACCAAGGCTGGCATCGTCCATGCCCAATGGTTTGAACAGGCGGCGCTCGACGGACTGTTCGTAGAAGCTGCCCGAGGCGGCGTAGACGACGTCGCCGATCAGGCTGAAGGCCACGTTCTGGTAGGCGTAGCAATCGCCCGGCAGGCACTTGAGCGAGGTCGAGGCCAGCTTGTGGGTGAGCGTGTAGTACTCGGCGTTGCCTTCCACGTCGCGGTCGTAGGCGTTGTAGGGCAGGCCGACGCGGTGGCTGAGCAGATCGGCCACGGTCAGGCGGTCGGTCGCTTCAGGCGTGCTCAGCTGGAAACCGGGCACGTAGTCGGTGACCTTGCTGTCCCAGCGCAGCGTGCCATCGTTGACCAGCAGGCCGGCCATGGTGCCGGCGAAGGCCTTGGACAGCGATGCAAGGCGGAACACGGTGTGTGCGTCGACCTGTTGCGGGTTGTTGACGTCGGTGACACCATAACCGCGCGCGCTGAGCACGCGGCCGCCCTGGACGATGGCCACGGCCATGCCTGGCACGCGCTCGCCGTAGGTGAGCTGCTGGGCCATCGATTCGATCGCGGCGACGTTGAAGCCCTGCGCCGGCGGCAGCACCTTCGGGTTCGCCTCAGTGGCGCGGTACGCGGCCGGCTGGGTGTGCGGAATCGCCGCGGCGTTCTCGATGTTGACGGGGAACGCGGGGGTCTGGGCAGTGGAAGACATTGCAATGGGCATCAACATGCCCAGCAACCCGGTGGCCGCCGAACGGATCGGTCGGCGCCTGCTGTTCTGATTCATCGTGTAGGGCCCGTGCGCAACTGCTGTGACCGATTCTAGCGCCGCTTTTCGTGATTGCACAAACGAAGCGAAGATGAATGCGTATCTGGTTGAAAAGGCGCGGTTTTTGCATCACCCGGCCGCTCCCCGCGGTACTTGGCAGCGCAGCCCTGTTCAGCTTGAGACAGCGTCCTGCAGTATCCACTGCGCGGCACGCTCGGCCAGCATGATGGTCGGCGCGTTGGTGTTGCCGCTGACCAGGCTCGGCATCACCGAGGCATCCACCACCCGCAGCCGGCGCAGTCCGCGCACGCGCAGCTGCGGATCGACCACCGCGTCGGCGTGGATGCCCATCGCGCAGGTGCCGACCGGGTGGTAGATGGTTTCGGCCTTGGCGCGGATGAAGGCGGTCAACGCCGCATCGTCCAGGTCCTGCCGGGGCGGGAAGATCGGTGCGCCGCGCCAGCGATCGAAGGCCGGTTGGCGCAGGATCGCCGCAGACATGCGCACGCATTCCTTCATCATCGCCAGGTCGGCGCCGTCGGCATCGCTGAGGTAGTTGGCTTCGATCCGCGGCGCGGACGCCGCGTCGGCATCGCGCAGCAGGATCCGGCCGCGGCTGCGCGGATGCAGGGCGCAGGCATGCAGCGTGTAGCCATCGCCGGGGAGTCGGTGACGGCCGTGGTTGTCCAGCATGGCCGGCACGAAGTGGAACTGCACGTCGGCGCGCGCGTCGGTGGCCAAGGCCGAGCGCGCGAAACCGCCGGCTTCGGCGATGTTGCTGCTGCCGGCGCCGCGACGGCCGCGCAGGAAATAGTCGACGGCGATGCGCGCCTGGTTGGCGCGGTCGTAGCTCACCCCCGGCAGGGTGTGCACCAGGGTGCAGATGTCCAGGTGGTCCTGCAGGTTGCCGCCGACCCCGGGCAGGTCGGCGCGCACGCTGATGCCATGCCTGCGCAGCGGCGTGGCCGCGCCGATCCCGGACAGCATCAGCAACTGGGGTGAATGGATCGCGCCGGCACTGAGGATCACCTCGCCGCTCGCGGCGGCATGCCGATGCTGGCGGCCCTGGTGGAAAAACACGCCGCTGGCGGCGTCGCCGCTGAAGCTCAGCGCGGTGGCACGCGCGCCGGTAAGCACGGTCAGGTTGCGCCGACCGCGCGCGGGGCGCAGGTAGGCGGTGGCGGTGGAACACCGGGCGCCTTCGCGCTGGGTGACCTGGTACAGGCCGACGCCGAGCTGCGCAGCGCCGTTGAAGTCATCGTTGCGTGCGTGCCCGGCCTGCACGGCCGCATCGAGGAAGGCGGCCGAGAGGGGGTTGTGGTGGCGCAGGTCGGACACCGACAGCGGCCCGGCGTCGCCATGCAGCGCGCTGCCGCCGCGGCTGTTGGATTCGCTGTGCAGGAACCACGGCAGCACCTGCGCCCATTCCCAACCGCTGGCACCGGCGGCGGCCCAACCGTCGTAGTCGGCGGCCACCCCGCGCACGTAGCACATCGCGTTGATCGAACTGGAGCCGCCCAGCACCTTGCCGCGCGGCCACCACAGCCGGCGTCCGTCCAGTGCCGGCTCGGTTTCGGTTTCCAGGTTCCAGTTGATGCGCCGGTTGTTGACCAGCCGGGCCAGTCCGGCCGGCATGTGGATGAACGGGYTGCGGTCGCGCGGACCGGCCTCCAGCAGCAGCACCCGGCAGCGCGGATCGGCACTGAGGCGGTTGGCCAGTACGCAGCCGGCCGAGCCGGCGCCCACGATGATGTAGTCGTACATGGTTCCCCTCGAATACGGACCGCTCCCCAACGGTGCCCTGCGAGCATAGGGCAGGGCGGCCGGTAGCGGGGACGGGATGACAGCCACGCTGCGTTGCGTGCATGGCCCTGCCGGAGACTGGCGATGTTGCGGTGCATCGTTTACCTTGCGGGCTCTGCTGCCTGGAGTCGCCACGATGCCGCCGTTGTCACGCCGCCCGGACCGGGAGTGGGTGCGATGAGTGCTGCAGCACCGGCACCGGTACGTCCGGGGCTGCGCGGGGCGCTGCGGCAATCCCCTCCGCTGATCTGGGCATGCCTGTACTTCTTCTGCCTGCTCAGCGGCTACTACGTGCTGCGCCCGGTGCGCGAGGCGATGGCCGCTTCGTCCGATCCGCAGGCGGTGTTCCCGCCGGTGCTGATCAACTGGTTCAGTGCGCATGGCATCGCGCTGCAGGACTTCGTATTGCAGGTCCTGTTCACCTGCGTGTTCCTGATCATGCTGGTGCTGCAGCCGCTGTACGGCGCGGTGGTCAGCAGCTACCCGCGCCGGGTGTTCCTGCCGGCGGTCTATGGTTTCTTCATCGTCTCCCTGTTGGGCTTCTATCTGCTGTTCGACAGTGGCGTCCCCGGGCGCGGCATGGCGTTCTTCTTCTGGGCCGCGGTGTTCAACCTGTTTGCGGTCGCCGTGTTCTGGAGCTTCATGGCCGACGTGTTCTCCAACACGCAGGCGCGCGCGGTGTACGGCTACATCGGTGCGGCCGGCACCCTCGGTGCCTTCCTGGGCCCGATCATCACCTCGGCGCTGGTGCAGCGGGTCGGCATCGCCAACTTGATGCTGGTCTCGGCGGGATTCCTCACCGCCTGCCTGGGGTGCATCTGGCGGCTGCGGTTGTGGGCCGTGGCGCGGGAGCAGGAACAACAGCTGGCCTCGGGTGAGACCCCGATGGGCGGCAGCGTGCTCGACGGCCTCAAACTGATCGCGCGCGAGCCGCTGCTGCGCTGGCTGGCGGTGCTGGTGCTGTTCGGGGTGGGCATCGGGACGCTGCTGTACAACGAGCAGGCGGCGATCGTGCGCCGTCTGTACACCGACCCGGCGGCCAGCACCGCGTTCTTCTCGCGGGTGGACCTGGCAGTCAATGCGTTGACCCTGATCCTGCAGCTGGGCCTGACCCGCTGGCTGCTGTCGCGCCACGGCATCGCCCCGGCGCTGTTGATCCCCGGCTTTGCGATCATCATCGGCTTCTCGGTGCTGGCCGCTTCGCCGTTGCCGATGCTGGTGGCGCTGGTGCAGATCATGACCCGCGCCAGCGAGTTCTCGCTGGCCAAGCCCGCGCGCGAGACGATCTTCACCCGTGTGGACCGCCAGTGGCGCTACAAGGCCGGCGCGGCGATCGACACCGTGGTGTACCGCGGTGCGGACCTGACCTTCGCCTGGGTCCACAAGGGGCTGTCGCTGTTCGGGTCGCATGCGGTGTTCGCCGGTGGCCTGGTGGTGGCCGGGATCATGACCACGGCCGCGTTCGGGTTGCTGCGCGAGGAAAAGAAGCTGCCGGCCGAGCGCCCGGAGTAAGCTCTCCGCATCCCATCGAGGCCTGCCCATGTACTGGACCGCACTGACCCTGACCCTGCTGGTCGCCCTGCTGCACGTGTACTTCCTCGTGCTGGAGATGTTCCTGTGGACCCGGCCGCTCGGTCTGAGGACCTTCCGCAACACGCCGGAGAAGGCTGAGGCCACCCGCGTGCTGGCCGCCAACCAGGGCCTGTACAACGGCTTCCTGGCCGCCGGCCTGTTCTGGGGCGTGTTCGATCATCTGCCGATGCTGGTGAACTTCTCGCTGGGCTGCGTGATCGTGGCCGGCTGCTACGGCGCGTACAGCGTCAACAAGCGCATCTTCTTCATCCAGGCCGTGCCGGCGATCCTCGCCGTGGCCGCCTGGTGGATGGTGCCGGCCTGAACCGGCGTAGAGCCGCCCCATGGGTGGCTGCGCGATAACGATCAGCGCTTCGCCTGCAGCACCACCGATACCGGGCTGCGCGCGTTGAACACGGTGATGCATCCCTCGTCGCGCGCGTAGTTTGGACGTGCGGGTAGGTCGATGCCTGAAGCGAAGAGCCAGATCAACGGCTGCGAGGACGGCCGTTGCCTGGCTTGGGCGGGACGGGTGGGTTGGCAGGACACGCCGTAAATCCATCCGTGGAGGCTCGCGTGCGCCCTCCATGGCGCACGCGAGCTTACAGGGACGTACTTGCAGCGTGTCCCGCAAACCCGCGCACCTCTGCCCAGCGCACGGGCTTTCAGATATGGCATGTCCGTGTGCTTGGATAAAACGAAAAAAAAACGGCGGACCGAAGTCCGCCGTTTTCGTTTATGCCGCTGCCTGGATCACGCCGCTTCCTGCGACTGCTGATCCTTGCGTTCGCGGTCGTAATACCCGGCCGAACGCAGCTCGTGCGGATCGAAATCGTCCACGGTGATGGTTTCCAGGGTCAGCGTGCGCAGCTCTTCCAGCAGCGTGCGCTCGTCCTGGGTGATCACGCCCTCGGCCACGGCTTCGTCCAGCTGGGAGTGGAAGTCCAGCGCCTCGATACCCTTGGTCTTGACCGCCTTGATGAACTTGCGCTCCACCGGCTCGGCCATGATCGCCTTGGACAGGTAGCTGTTGATGCGGCCACCCGGGTTGTTCTCGCACGGGGTCAGGAACACGCCGTTGGCCAGGCGATCACGCGCTTCGTTGGGCGCCATCAGCAGTGCGGCCACGCGGTGGCCCAGCCGGTCGCCCGGCGCCTCGGCACGACGGCCGAACGGGAAGATCAGCAGCCACATCAGCCAGCCGATCGGACGGATCGGGAAGTTGCGCAGGGCACCGGACAACGACTCTTCGATCTTGTGCACGCTGTCATGGAAGGCCCAGGCCAGCAGCGGCTGGTCGGCCGCCGGTGCCCCTTCGTCGTGGTAACGCTTGAGCATCGCGCTGGTCATGTAGATGTGGCTCAGCACATCGCCCAGACGACCGGACAGCGATTCCTTGAACTTCAGCTTGCCGCCCAGCGTCATCATCGAGATGTCGGCCATCAGCGCCAGGTTGGCCGAATACCGGTCGAGTTTGCGGAAGTAACGGCGGGTGTAGGCGTCGCCCGGGGCGGCACCGATACGCGCGCCGGTCAGGCCGAACCAGAACGAACGCACGGCGTTGGAAATGCCGAAGCGGATATGCCCGAACAGGCTGCGGTCGAATTCCTGCAGGCCGGCCTTGGTGTCCGGGTCCTGCGCGGCCTTCATTTCCTTCAGCACCCACGGGTGGCAGAGGATCGCACCCTGGCCGAAGATCAGCAGGCTGCGGGTCATGATGTTGGCGCCCTCCACCGTGATCGCGATCGGCGCGGCCTGCCAGCTGCGGCCGGCGAAGTTGCGCGGCCCCAGGATGATGCCCTTGCCGCCGATCACATCCATCATGTCCGAGATGACTTCACGGCTCATGGTGGTGCAGTGGTACTTGGCGATCGCCGAGGGCACCGACGGCACATCGCCGCGGTCCACCGCAGCCGCGGTGGCCTGGCACAGCGCGCTGATCGCGTACGCCTTGCCGCCGATGCGGGCCAGTGCTTCTTCCACGCCTTCGAAGCGCCCGACCGACAGGCCGAACTGCTTGCGGATGCGCGCATAGGCACCGGTCACCACCGCACCGGCCTTCGCGCCGCCACTGGCGGTGGAGGGCAGGGTGATCGAGCGGCCCACGGCCAGGCACTCGTTGAGCATGTTCCAGCCCTTGCCGGCCTTCTCGGCGCCGCCGATCAGCTGGGTGAGCGGAATGAACACGTCCTTGCCGCGGATCGGGCCGTTCTGGAAGGTCGAGTTGAGCGGGAAGTGGCGGCGGCCGATTTCCACGCCGGCGGTCTCACGCGGCAGCAGCGCCAGGGTGATGCCGATATCGCGGGTGGTGCCGATCAACCCGTCCGGGTCGTACATGCGGAAGGCCAGGCCGATCAGCGTGGCCACCGGGGCCAGGGTGATGTAGCGCTTGTCGAAGGTGAGCTTGACGCCGAGCACCTGCTCGCCGTTCCACTCGCCCTTGCAGACGATGCCGTAATCGGGGATCGAGGTGGCGTCCGAGCCGGCAAACGGACCGGTCAGGCCGAAGCAGGGCACTTCGCGGCCATCGGCCAGGCGTGGCAGGTACTGGTCCTTCTGCGCCTGGGTGCCGTAGTGGTTGAGCAGTTCGCCCGGGCCGAGCGAGTTGGGCACGCCGACGGTGGAGCTGACCACGCTCGACACCGAGGCCAGCTTCTGGATCACCTTGTGGTGGGCCAGCGCGCTGAAGCCCAGGCCGCCGTATTCCTTCGGAATGATCATGCCGAAGAACTTGTTCTTCTTGATGAAGCTCCACAGTTCCGGCGGCAGGTCGGCGTAAACGTGGGTGATTTCCCAGTCATTGACCATCTTGCACAGCGCTTCGACCGGGCCATCGAGGAAGGCCTGTTCTTCGGCGGTGAGCTGCGGCTTGGGGTAGTTCAGCAGGATGTTCCAGTCCGGGTCACCGGTGAACAGCTGGCCTTCGAAGCCGACCGAGCCGGTTTCCAGCGCGATGCGCTCGGTCTGCGACAGCGGCGGCAGCACCTTGCGGAACACCTTCATCATCGGTGCGGTCAGCAGCGGCTTGCGGATGAAGGGCAGCAGCAGCGGCACGGCGATGACCGCGACGATGGCGGCGGCCACGATGGTGGCGGTCTGGTTGACGTAGGGGATGAACCAGCAGGCGGCCAGCAGCACGACGCTGATGATCGTCCAGGTGATCAGCCGCATCCGATGGTAGGCGACGATGGCGCCCGCCAGCAGGATGGCCAGGAAGGGAACGACAATGCTCATGAGCGTGCTCCGGTGACGTGCTCGGTAGTGGCGGACTGTGCCACGGCGGAGGCCGAGGGCAACACGTCCAGATAGTCCAACACAGTAGCGGTAAAGGCGTTGTTGTCGTCACCGGCGACCATGTGCGTGGCCTCCGGCAACTGCACATGGCGCGCATGCGGCACCAACGCGAGGAATTCGGCCACCGTCTGCGGGGTGACCAGGGTGCTGCGCCCGCCGCTGACCAGCAGCAACGGGCATTTCACCTGGCGCGCCGCTTCGGCGAGCGCGTCTTGGTGCTGCTCGCTGTCGCGCGCCAGTTCGGCGACCAGGCGCGGGTCCCAATGCCAGCGCCAGCGACCGTGGCCGTCTTCGCGCAGCAGCGCGCGCAGGGAATCGTCGGACTTGCGCGGGCGGTGTGGCATGTAGGCCGAGATCACGTCGGCGGCCTGCGACAGCGATGCGAAGCCGTCCGGGTGCGCGGTCATGAACATCAGAATGCGTTCGACCCCGGCGGTGTCCCAGCGCGGCGTAATGTCCACCAGCACCATCGCCGAGAACAGGCCAGGCCAGCGCGATTCGGCGAGCAGCCCGAACAGGCCGCCCATCGAGGCGGCGACCAGGATCGGCGGCTGCGGTTGTTCGCCGGCCAGCACGATCAGGTCGTCGGCGAACTGCTCGCCGTGGTACGCAAGTTCGGTCGGGTTCCAGTCCGAATCGCCGTGGCCGCGCGCGTCATAAGCCAGGGTCTGGTACCCGGCGGCGGCGAGTGACTGCGCGGTGGTGATCCAGGCATGCCGGGTCTGGCCGAAGCCATGGGCGAACAGCACCGTGCCGCGGCGTCCCGGCGGGGAGCGGGTAGCAGCCAGCACGGCGTCCTGCGCGCCGGTCAGTCGCTCATCTTCAAAACGGGGCAGGGTAGCGGAAGGATTGACCATACTCGTTAGTATGGACCTGCCCCGTGGCATGTCAATACTTGAGGGTATGGTGGTCGCTGCAATGCTGCGGGAGGGGCGGGCCAGCACGCGTGATGAAGGCGCCGGACCGGCTGCGGCCGCGGCATTTGGCGGACACGGACCCCGGCGTATGGTTAAATCGTTGCCATGAATGAACCTGAAGCTTCCGCCGGCGAGCCACGTGCCGGCCGCAACAGCCGCCTGAGCGCGGAAGACTGGGCCCAGGCCGCCCTGGACCTCATTGCAGAACAAGGCGTTGGTGCGGTCGCGGTGGAACCGTTGGCGCGTCGGCTGGGGGTGACCAAGGGCAGTTTCTACTGGCATTTCCCCTCCCGTGATGCGCTGCTGCAGGCCGCGCTGGAGCGCTGGGAGCTGTTCGAGCAGGAGCAGGTGTTCGGCAGCCTGGAAGACGTGCCCGATCCGCGCGTGCGCCTGCGCCAGTTGTTCCAGGTGGTGGCGCACGAGGTACAGCCGCACATCATCTACAGCGAGCTGCTCAAGGCGCTGGACCACCCGATGGTGCGGCCGGTCATCGACCGCGTGTCGCACCGTCGGCTGGAATACCTGGTGGCCTCGTTCCGCCAGGCCGGGCTGAGCCGCACCGATGCGCAGCACCGCGCACGGTTGGCGTATGCGGCCTATGTCGGCTTCCTGCAGTTGTCGCTGCAATTGCAGCAGCCCAAGCAGGCCCGCGAGGATTTCGAGGCGTACGTCGAGCATGTTATCGAGACGCTGATCCCGATCGGCTGAGCAGCGCCGGGTTGCAGGCGAAAAGGCTGCGGAGACGCGGCCTTTTTCGTGGTCGACCGTTTCCGCGCCGGCAGCTGTCGCACAAAAAACAACGGCCCCTTTCGGGGCCGTTGCTGCATCAGGTGCTGATCCGTGGAGCGATCAGAACTTCTGCTGGTACTTCATGTAGACGAAGCGACCGATGTCGAAGCCACCGTAGTACGAGTAGCCCGAGTTCGGCTGGGCGTATGCCGGCGCAGCCCAATGGTCGAACACGTTGTTGGCACCGATGGCCACCGACGCATTCCACGGCAGGGTGTAGGCAACCTGCAGGTCGTGGAAGGTGTTGGAGCCCAGCTCGTTCTGCGCCAGGATCTGACCGGCAGTGTCCGGAGCGCTGAAGTTCGGCAGGGTGCAGCGGTCGTCGAAGAAGCACTCTTCCTTGGTACCGGAGTAGTAACGCGCGGTCCAGGTCACCGACAGGTTGTCCAGCTGCCAGTTGATCGTAGCGTTCGAGCGCAGGCGGAAGTTGCCGCCGAAGCCGTTCTGCTGGGTCGGCGGGTTGTCCGAGTTGTCCTGCTTGATTTCGCTCTTGACCACGTAGCTGTTCTGCAGCGAGGTGGTGAAGTTGCCGAAGCTGGTCTCGAAGCGGTAGTTCAGGTCGAAGTCGAAGCCTTCCACTTCCTGGTAACCGGCGTTGCGCAGGCCGAAGTTCAGGGCCGTGATGTTACCCGCAGCGTTACGGCTGAACCCGACGCAGCGCGACTCGATGCCACGCAGGTAGCAGTCATTGAGCAGGTCGGTCGGCGTATCGGCAACGATGGTGTTGTCGATGCGGATGTTCCACCAGTCCAGCGAGGTGTTGAAGCCGGTGAGGAACTCCGGGCTCCAGACCACGCCCAAGGTCTTGGACTTGGAGGTTTCCGGGGTCAGCTCCGGGCTCGAGCCGGTGACGAACGGCACGTTGGTCTGCTCACCCGGGCCCGGGGAAACGGTGGTGCCCGAGGAATCGAGCTGGCGGAAGCCCGCCGGCACGTCCTGGAGGCAGCGCGCGTTGCCGCCCGCCGGACCGTACGAGGTATCGCACGGATCGGTGTAGTCCTCGAAGGTCTGCGAGATACCGCCGTACAGATCGGCCACGGTCGGGGCGCGGAAGCCTTCCGACCAAGTACCACGGATCAGCAGCTGGTCGATCGGCTTCCACTTCAGGCCGAACTTGCTGTTGAGCGTGTCACCGAAGGTGTCGTAATCCGAGTAACGGGTCGCGGCGGTGACGGTCAGTTCCTTGGCGAACGGCAGGTCGGCCAGGATCGGCACCTGCAGTTCCAGGTAGACCTCGTTGAGGTTGTAACCGCCCGCGGTCGGGCCGGAAGCCAGATCGGTGGAGATACCGGTCTGGGCCAGCGCGTCCGGCGAGAACGAGCCGCTTTCTTCGCGACGCTCGATGCCCAGGGCAACGCCCAGGTCACCGGCCGGCAGGGTCAGCACGCTGCCGGAGATGTTGGCGAAGTAGTTCTTGGTGACGGTCTTGGAGACGGCCTGGCCCGGCTGGTACAGATAGGCCTGCACGTTCGGGTCGGACAGGCTGTTGGGCGAGTTGTAACCGTCCGGGATCAGCGGGTTCCACGGGGTGCATGCCCCCGGGCCGGAGCCGACCGGGATCGGAACCGCGTCGGTGGGGGTGCCGCACTGGTACTGGCCGTTCGCGTTGAGGAACGACGGACCGGTGGCCCGGCCAACCGCGTAGGTGTTCAGGTTACCCGTGCTGATCTGGGTGCCCTTGTTCTGGTTGTACAGGTAGCCCGCTTCCCAGTCCCAGTACTTCTCACCGGTCTGGAAGGAGCCGCTGAACACGCCAGTGAAGCGGGTGGTGGTCAGGTTGTTCTGCACCTGGCGCGGCACTTCCCAGCCGCGGCGGACATAGTCGATGTCCTCGCCAACCGGGTTGAACACGCTGTCGGCCGAGAGGCCCACTTCGCTGAGCGGGAAATTGGCGCTGGCAAACGGATAACCGGCGTTCTGGGCGAACGACTCGCGGTCGGTGTACATCACGCTGGTGTCGAAGCGCACGTTGTCGGTGAAGTCGAACGTGCCGTTCAAGAAGGCCGACTTGCGCTTGATGCCGCTGTACACGGTCGAGGCCAGCGCCGGGTTGGAGACATCGGTGCCGTTGATCGGACGGTAGCTGGCAAAGTCGGTCGGATCCAGGCCGGCGACGTCACGACGCAGGGTGTAGTTGGTGCCGTTGTAGAGGAAGCGGCCCCACTGCGAGGTACCGGACAGGCCGCCCGGACGCGGGTCGCTCTTCTCGCCGGTCGGGAAGCGGTCGCGGGAGAACCAGCGGTCCTTGGCCCACACCGGATCTTCGTTGGTGTATTCGACGCCGGCGGTCAGCGAGCCGCGCTCACCACGGAAGCCCATGATGAAGTCGTAGTTCTCGCGCTTGCCATCGCCCTGATCCCACTGGCCGATGTAGACGTTGGCTTCGGCGCCTTCGAAGTTCTTGCGGGTGATGATGTTGATCACGCCGGCGATGGCGTCCGAGCCGTAGATGGTGGATGCGCCGTCCTTCAGCACTTCGATGCGTTCGACCATGGCCGACGGAATCGAGGCGACGTCCTGCAGGCCATCGTTGGTGATGCCCAGGCGACGACCGTCGACCAGGACCAGGGTGCGGTTGGCACCGAGGTTGCGCAGGTCGATGTAGTAACCACCGACGGCTTCACCCGAGCTCAGCGGCGAGGTGCGGCTGATGGCCGGGGAACCGGCGGTCGGAATGTTCTGCAGGATGTCGGCGACCGACTTGAAGCCCTGCTGCTGGATCTGGTCACGGGTGATGGTCAGGACCGGCTGTGCGGTTTCGGTATCGACCTGGCGGATGCGCGAACCGGTGACCTCGATGCGATCGAGGTTGGTCGGGCTGCCCGACTCCTGTGCCTGTGCAGTGGCGACGCCGGCGCTCGCGACCAGCGCGACCACGACCGCATCACGCAGCTTGTTGGACTTGAAATTCATTGGCTCTCTCTCTCCAAGGGAATCTTGGGTATTCACTAGGGTGTGTTTGCCTGCGGCGGCACCAAAGAAGCGGCGCCAAGCACCACGAGGCTGACTCGATAGTAACTGCGGATTCCAAAGAATTAAAGTAGCGTTAATACAGCTTGTGCGTGGCCTGTCGTTGAAAAAATGCCTTCCAAATCAATTACATCTTGATTTGGCTGCCTTATTTTTGTCTCGATGGTTAAGATAAGGTGAAGAAAATAGTTGCAATTGATTTGTCACCATTTGTATCAATCGGTTTCGAGTCGCATCAGCGAGGTGGCGCATCACGCCCGGTTTCTGACCGTTCATGAGACACAAGATGTGCAACGTCTTCGGCGATCCGTCTGCTGGGAGGCGGCACCACTGGAACAAAAAAAGGCGCGCCGTGGCGGGCGCGCCTTTCGAAACATCCACCCGCGCCAGGCGCTGGGGGATCAGAGATCCTGTTCGTAGCGGACGTAGGGCACGGTGCCTTCGTCGGTGCTCTCGTTGCGCGGGGCGAAGGGATTCTTGCCGCGGGTGATCACGTTCTCGGCACCGACGGTGAGCTGACCGCTCCACGGGGTGCGCCAGGTCAGGCCGACGCCGAGGCCTTCCCACTTGCCGGGCTGCCCGGGCACATCGACCACGCGGCCGATGATGTTGCCGCTGAAATTGCCGTAGCCGGCACCGATGGTCAGGCTCTTGCTGTCCCAGCGGTCGACCAGCGCCGGGGAGGCATCGGACAGCGGAACCAGGCGTGCCTTGGCATAGGTGCCGCCGATCGACACAAAGCCTTCGCGACCGATGTTCTTCTGGCCGAACACGGTCAGGTCGTTCTGCTCGGCGCGCAGCGCCGGCGACTTGTTGGGACCGGCCAGCCACGCGGGCAGGGTATCGCGGCCGCTGCCGGCGGTGATGCCCAGGCGTCCGCCAGGACGGTTGAATGCAGCGGTGCCACTGACCCGGCGGCTGAGCGAGCTGTCTTCATCGTCCCCCAGGCTGGCCAACATGCAATGACTGGCCAGGCCGCTGATGCTGGTGCCGCGGCTGCTGTTGCAGAGCAGGCCCAGCGAATCGCCGGAGGACAGCCCGAAGGCGGCGTCCAGCGAGCTGCGGCCGAAATGCCAGCGTGCGCCGACCGCCTGTTCGCCGGTCGGTTCCAGGTACAGCAGGGCCTCGACCTTGCCGCTGCCCTTGTTCCAGATCGGCAGCACGGTGCTGTCCTGGCGCGGCTTGTTCTGCGCATGCGCGCCCGTTATCGCAGCGAGGGCGATCACAAGGGCCAGCGGTAGACGCAGAAGGGAGCGCATGGGAATTCTCAGACAGCAGCGGTGAGCACAAGTTCCCGCCGAAGCGGGACACTGATCCTAGGGCGTTTATGATTTCTTAACAAGTCTTCGTTCTCCCCAGAACAAAACTCGTGCGGCAATTACTGAAGCCGTTCAGGTGCCGGCGAGGAAACACCGGTATCGCTGAACAGTATGGCCAGTTCCGTCAAGGGAAAGTGATACTCGCGTCCGCAGAATTCGCAACGCACGTCAATCGCGCCGGTGGGTTCGGCCGCGGCGCGGGCTTCCACCTCGCCCAGCGATTCCAGCATGCCCTCCACCCGCTCGCGCGAGCAGGAGCAGTCGAAGCGCAGCGGGCGTTCGCCCAGCAGTTCCGGCGCTTCTTCATGGAAGAGGCGGTGCAGCAGTTCATTGCCGGCCACTTCAAGCAGTTCCTGCTTGCCCAGCGTCTCGAACAGGGCGCTGGCGCGCGACCAGCCGTCGTGGTCGCCCTCGTCGCCGGGCAGCTTCTGCAGCAGCAGGCCGGCGGCGTGTTCGCCGTCGGCGGCCAGCAGCAATCGCGTGGGCAGCTGTTCGGACTGACGGAAGTAATCTTCGAAGGCTTCGTCAAGGCCGGAGGCGGTGAGCCCGACCAGGCTCTGGTAGCGCTGCGGTTCGCGCGGGTCCAGGCCCGGGTTCTCGATGGTGATGGCCAGCAGCGCATCCTCGCCCAGCGAGGTCAGATCGCGCGGCGCATCGCCACCGCCGTCGGCCAGTTGCACGATGCCGCGCAGGGTACCGGCGGCCGTGCATTCGGCGAACAGGGTGCGCATGGGGGTGTTGCTGCGCAGCTGGATCGACAGGCGCCCGTCGACCTTGGTGTGCCCGGTGAACAGCGCCGAGGCGACGCTGGCCTCGCCGAGAAGTTCAGCGGCGGTCGGCGGGTACACGGCATGGGACAGGATCTCGCGCCAGGTCGCATCGAGGTGCACGTGCACGCCGCGGACGCCGGCAGCGGGAAGCAGGAAACGGACAAGGGTGTCGGATTGGGCGGTCATCGGCTCGGTGGCTGCGCTTATAGAGGGGCGGTTGCCGGATAATGCGCCGACAACCGTGCAAGCAAAGGATGCACCACTGATGGGGGCAGAGCGCAGCAATCTCAAGGCCGGACCGGGCCTGGAACCGTCACGCCCGCGGCGTTGGCACTGGAAGCGGTTGCTGTGGCTGCCGGTGCTGTTTGCCGCCTTCAGTGTGCTGCAGGTGCTGGTGCTGCGCTTCATCGATCCGCCGCTGTCCACGGTGATGCTGTGGCGGTACGGCGAGGCGCTGGGCCAGGGCGATTGGGACTACCGCCTGCATTACCAGTGGCGCGACCTGGACCAGATGGCACCGAGCCTGCCGATCTCGCTGGTGGCCGCCGAAGACCAGCGCTTCCCCGAGCACAATGGCTTTGACCTGCAGGCGATCGAGAAGGCGCGCGACCACAACGCCAAGGGGGGGCGCCTGCGCGGGGCCAGCACGATCAGCCAGCAGGTCGCCAAGAATCTGTTCCTGTGGCAGGGCCGCAGCTGGATCCGCAAGGGCCTGGAGGTCTGGTACACGGTGCTGATCGAGGCGCTGTGGCCGAAGTCGCGGATCCTGGAGATGTACGCCAACATTGCCGAGTTCGGCGACGGCATCTATGGCGCGCAGGCGGCGGCCCGGCAGTACTGGGGCAAGGACGCCGCGCGCCTGAGCCCGGCCGAGAGCGCGCGCCTTGCCGCGGTGCTGCCGGCGCCGCGCCGCTACAACGCCAGCAAGCCGGGGCCGTACGTGCAGCGCCGCGCGGCATGGATCCAGCGCCAGGCCCGCCAGTTGGGCGGCGGCGCCTATCTGGGCGAGGACTGAATGCCGACCGCTACAATCCCCGCATGACAGCCCAACGCCTGACCCTGGTCATTGCGGCACACAACGAAGCGCTGGTGCTGCCGATGCTGCACCCGCGGCTGCGCGCGGTACTGGACGGGCTGCCCGATATCGAGGGGCGGGTGCTGTATGTCGATGACGGCAGCACCGACACCACGTGGGCGGTGATGCAGGCGCTGGCCGAGGCCGACCCGCGCGTGGGCGTGCTGCGGCTGTCGCGTAACTTCGGCAAGGAAGCGGCACTGACCGCGGGATTGGATTTCGTCGGGGACGGGGCGGCGATGATCCTCGACGCCGATGGCCAGGATCCGCCCGAACTGATTCCCGAGTTCGTCGCCTTGTGGCAGCAGGGCTACGACAACGTGTACGGCACGCGGCTGGTGCGCGACGGCGAAAGCTGGTTCAAGCGCAGTACGGCGGCGGCGTTCTACCGGGTGATCGGGCGTCTGTCCAAGACCCCGATCCCCGCCGATACCGGCGATTTCCGCCTGTTGTCGTCGCGCGCGCTGGAGGCGCTGGGACAGCTGCGTGAACGCCACCGGTTCATGAAGGGGCTGTTCGGCTGGGTCGGCTTCCGGCGCAAGGCGCTGCCCTACCACCGGCATGCGCGGTTGGTGGGGGAGAGCAAGTTCGGGCTGTGGAAGCTGTGGAATTTCGCGCTGGAAGGGATCACCGGTTTTTCGACCGCGCCCTTGCGGGTGACGACGTACCTGGGACTGGCCGCGGCCGGCTTCGCTTTCCTGTTCGCACTGTGGATCGTGGGCAAGGCGGCGCTGTACGGGGACCGGGTGGCGGGCTGGCCGACGATGATGGTCGTGATCCTGTTCCTGGGCGGCGTGCAGTTGATCGCACTGGGCCTCATCGGGGAATACCTGGGGCGGCTGTACGAGGAGTCCAAGCAGCGTCCGCTGTACCTGGTTGACACTTGGCAGGCGCCGTTCGTGGCAGACTCGGGCCTGCATCCCATCAGTGGAGAGCAGCGAGATGACCACGGTACGACAGCTGTTGGAAGGCAAGTCCCCTGAGGTTTTCGCGGTACCCCCGGACGCGGCGGTGATCGACGCGATCCGGCTGATGGCCGACAAGGGCATCGGGGCGGTGGTGGTGATGGAGGGCCGGCAACTGGTCGGGATCCTCTCCGAGCGCGATTACGCGCGCAAGATCGTGCTGCACGAGCGCTCTTCGCGGACGACGCGGGTGAGCGACATCATGACCGCGAAGGTGGTGACGGTGGCCTTGGCCGAGCAGGTCGAGCATTGCCTGCAGCTGGTGACCGATTACCGCATCCGGCACCTGCCGGTGGTCGATGCTGGCAGCGTGGTCGGGGTGATCTCGATCGGCGATCTGGTCAAGTCGGTGATCGATGAGCAGGCGCAGAAGCTGGATCAGCTGCAGCAGTACATCGTGGCGGGGTGAAGCGGTTACGCGCCTGTTGTCCGCGCTCTTTCCCATGCGCTAGGAGGCTCGGCGGTCGGTGGGTCGGGCGCKGGGCCCGCATGCCCTTTCCGGCGACGCCCCCGGCGTCGGCCTGCRGCCGCCACCTCCTCCTTTATTTCGCCTCCAAGCGCATGCGGGCCCMGCGCCCGACCCACCGACCAAGGCCATAAGAGCCTGGCTTCTGCCTTTGCACCGCAAGCCGAGCCCCGTGGCGGCCGGTAGGCCCCTGGCGCAAATGTCCCCCGGCCGCGGGGCGGCCTCCTCCTTTATTTTGCCC